>JBBRFR010000033.1:0-17552 GCA_038241485.1 Burkholderiales bacterium | reverse complement strand
CGGCTTTGACGTGGCGCGCATGTTTGTCGACGCGCTGATGCTTTCGCTCAGCAAAGCCTGACGCGCAAGCGCCCGGGGCGCGACAATGCGCGTTTTGCCCCGGCGACCCTCATGGCTGTACTTTCCCTATCCAATGCCCACCTGGCCTTCGGCCACGTGGCGCTGCTCGACAACGCCGCCTTCTCGCTCGAAGCCGGTGAACGCCTGGGCCTGATCGGCCGCAACGGCGCCGGCAAGTCGTCCATGCTGAAGGTCATCGCCGGGCTCGAAAAGCTCGACGACGGCCTGCTGCAGATGACGCAAGGTGTGCGCATCTGCTACGTGCCGCAAGAGCCGGTGTTCGAACCCGGCCACAGCGTGTTCGAAGCGGTGAGCGAAGGTGTGGCCGAAGCCCGTGCCGTGCGCCAGGCCTACGAAGAGCATGCCGATGGTGTCGACCTCGACGCGCTTCAAACGCGCATTGAAGCGCTAGACGCCTGGAACTGGGAGCAGCGCGTGGACACCACGCTGCAGCAGCTTCACCTCGACGGCACGCGTGAAATCAGCCAGCTCTCGGGTGGCATGAAAAAGCGCGTGGCCCTCGCACAGGCGCTGGTCGCCGTGCCCGACGTGCTGCTGCTCGACGAGCCGACCAATCACCTCGACCTCGACTCCATCGCCTGGCTTGAAGAGCTGTTGCGCGGCTTCAAAGGCAGCGTGATGTTGATCACCCACGACCGCGCTTTTCTGGACGGCGTGGCCACCCGCATCGTCGAGCTCGACCGCGGAACCATCCGCAGCTACCCCGGCAACTTCAGCGCCTACGAGCGCATGAAAGAGGAGCAGTTGGCCTCCGACGCGCTCGCCAACGCACGCGCCGACAAGCTGCTGGCACAAGAAGAGGTATGGATCCGCAAAGGCGTGGAAGCGCGCCGCACCCGCAGCGTGGCGCGCATCCAGCGGCTCGAAGTGCTGCGCGACCAGCGCCAGAAACGCCGCGATTCGCTTGGCCAGGTGCGGCTTGAAGTCGACTCCGGTGCGCCCAGCGGCAAGATCGTGGGCGAGCTGCGTGATGTGTGCCTGAGCTTTGGCAGTGGTGACGCAACAAAAGTCATCGTCAAGGATTTCACCGCCACCATCCTGCGCGGCGACAAGGTGGGTCTGATCGGCCCCAATGGCGCGGGCAAGACCACGCTGCTCAAACTCATCCTCGGCGAGCTGAAGCCCGACAGCGGCCACGTGCGCCAGGGCACCAAGCTCGAAGTCGCCTACTTCGACCAGATGCGCAGCACGCTGAACCTCGACGCCACACTGGCCGACACCATCAGCCCCGGCAGCGAGTGGGTGGAGTTCAACGGCCAGCGCAAGCACGTGATGAGCTACCTGAACGACTTTCTGTTCTCACCCGAGCGCGCCAATTCGCCGGTGCGCACGCTCTCGGGCGGTGAACGCAACCGCGTGCTGCTGGCGCGCCTGTTTGCCCTGCCGGCCAACGTGCTGGTGCTCGACGAGCCGACCAACGACCTCGACATCGACACCCTGGAGCTGCTCGAAGAGCTGCTGCAAAGTTACGCAGGCACTGTGTTCCTGGTCAGCCACGACCGGCGCTTTCTCGACAACGTGGTGACCAGCACCATCGCCTGGGAGGGTGACGAGTCGCCCGGCTTCTGGCGCGAGTACGAAGGCGGCTATGAAGACTGGAAAGCGCAGCAAACCCGCGCCCGCGGCCTGCGGGAAAAGCCGGCCAAGCCGACTGCCCCGGCGGCGGCACCGGCTCCCGCCCCGGCCGTGAAGAAGGCCAAACTCAGTTACAAGGAGCAGCGCGAACTGGAAGGTTTGCCGGCGCTCATTGAAACGCTCGAAGCCGAACAAAAGGGCCTGGGCGAACAACTCGCCGGCACCGCTATCTACGCCGGCGACGCGCAGGTGTTGACCCAGACGCAGGCGCGGTTCTCGCAGGTCGAGAACGAGTTGCTGGAAGCGATGGAACGCTGGGAGCGCCTCAGCTCGAAGTAGGGCCCACCCGTCATTCCCGCGCAGGCGGGAATGACGTCAGCGACCCAAGCCGCCGAACCAGGACTCGGTGAAACCGGCGGGTCGGGTTCGACTCACGATCAAGCCTGACTGCAAATACAGCGCATTCAACAAACGCGCCGCACGCTCGGCATTCAGACCAGGCCACTCGGTCATCTCGCGCAGGGTGACACGCTCGCCCTGCAGGCGCAGGATGGACGCCAACAAGGCGCCCCCCACGCGCAGCGCACCGAGGTCGATGCCGGGCGCCACACGGTAGGCCACCGGGCCCGCGATCTCGGGCAAGAGCGTGCAGCGCGCACCACGCAGCGCCAACTCCCACAACACCGGCCCCAGCGAGTGGTAATGCTGCTCTTCACCCACCAGCGACAACTCGGCGTCGCCGGGCGGGCGCAACACCGCGGGCTCTACATGCAGCACACGCAGCTCGGTGGGGCGTTGTTGCAACAAGGCATCGAGGTTGATCGGGCAGTGCACCAGGCGCTCCAACGCAAACACCGTGAGCGGCACCACCGAGTCGCCCATCTGCAAATGGATCACCACCTGCTGTGAGTGGCGCACGCAGGCGGCCAGCACCTCCAGCGCTTCAGAAGCCTGGCCTCGGAGCTCAAAGCGGCTGAGGTCGGCCAGCAGCGATTGGCCGAGCCCCGGCTGGCGGTTGGCGTTGTCCAGCACCTCGCGCGCGCGCGGGCCACCCGGCTCGTGCAGGTAGCGCTGGAAGGCGCTGACCCGCATCAGCTCGGGCTCGCCAAAGGGAATGGTGGGTTCAAACAGGCTCATGGAACAGGTGTGACTGTAGGTTACACCGCCCCGGCCTCGCAATCCCGCAGCGTGATGGGGCTTCAGGCGAGGATCGCTTCGCGGGTGCGCTCCAGGGCGCGCCAGAAGCGGGCGTCTTGGGTCGTGGCGAAGTTGATGCGCATCAGCGTGGTCGCGCGTGGCGTGGCGTGGAACAGCGTGCCCGGTGCCAGAAGCCACCCCTGGTCGACCATGGCGTGCGACAGACGCTCGGTGTCCACGCCCACGTCGACCCAGCCGAACAGGCCACGAGGTGGCGCGGCAAAGTGGCAACCGGCCGCCTCGGCCAGCTTCACCGAGCGTGCCCGCGCAGCATCGAGCTTTTGCATCACCCGCTCGGCGTGGCGGCGCAGCAGCCCTTGCTCCAGGCAGTGGGCCAGCGCCTGCTCGGTGAGGCTCGGGGTGGTGAGGCTGGTCAGCAACTTGGTGTCGACCAGCCGATCCACCAAAGCTGCGGGCGCGGCCATGAAACCGACACGCCAGTTGGGAACCAGGATCTTGGAGAAGCCCGAGATGTAGATGGTGCGCTCCAGCGCGTCGAGTGCGGCCAGCCGCGGCAGGTAGGCTGGGGCCAGGTGGGCGTAGGTGTCGTCTTCGATGATGTGCAGGTTGTGCGCTTGCGCGAGCTGCAGCAGGCGGTGCGCGTGGCCGAGCGAGAGCGACGCGCCCGTCGGGTTGTGCAGCACCGACACGGTGATGTACAGGCGTGGGCGCTCGTGCGGCTTTTGCGCTTCGATCAGGCGCTGCATCACCGCGAGGTCGGGGCCTTCGTCACCTCGCGGCACCGGCAGCATGCGCAGGCCGAGCGCGGCGAGGCGCGCGAACTCGATCGACCAGCCGGGCTCGTCGACCAACACGGTGTCACCGGCGCGCAGCAGGCTGCGGGTGACGATGTCCAGCGCCTGGGTGGCGCCGAGCGTGGTGATGATCTGCTCGGGCACCGCCTTGACGCCGAAGTCAACCAGGCGCGTTGACAACACGCGGCGCAGGCGCAGGTCACCGGCGGGTTCGCCGTACTGCAAAGACAAAGCGCCGAGCTGTGCGGCCCCACTGACGCGGCGCAGGGCCGTGCTCAGCATCGGCAAGTCGAGCCACTCGATCGGCAGCGTGCCCAGGCCGGGCATGGGCTGCGAGCCAGGGGGCTGGAACATGCTGCGCACCAAAGTGGTGGCGCTCACGGGCGCGGCCAGGCGGGGTGGCAGGGCCGGTGCGGCGTCCACCGGCACCACCTCGTGCCGCTGTTGATCGCGTACAAAAAAGCCGCGCTGTTTGCGCGCTTCGACCAGGCCCTGGGCCAGCAGCTGGTCGTAGGCCGCCACCACGGTGTAGGGGCTCACGCCATGGCGGCGCGCACATTCGCGCACCGAGGGCAGGCGCGCGCCCGGCGCCATCAAACGCTGCCGGATGTGCTCGGCAAAACGGCCCGAGAGCTGCTCGGTGAGCGTGGCGTCGGCCTGGCGTGAGAGGGGTGATGGCGGGTTCATGTGTTGGCTCATTTACCAATACAGATCACAACATGTGCTGGCGAAGTGTACTGGGGCTGTGCTGGTGTCCAGCCCTAGACTGGCCCGATGAACTCTGAAAACAAGGGGCTTTGGCTGGGCCTGCTGGGCGTGACCATCTTTGCGATGACCACGCCGATGACGCGCCTGGCCGTGGGCTCGGTGGCCGACCCACAACTGCCGCCGCTCTTCGTCACCGCCGGGCGGGCGGCGCTGGCCGCAGTATTGAGCGGGTTGTACCTGCTGTTGACACAAGCGCCCCGCCCGCGCGCCCGCCACCTGCCGGCGCTGCTGGTGTGCGCCGCGGGCACGGTGATCGGTTTCCCGCTGTTTCTCGGCCTGGCGCTGCGCCAGGTGGATGCGATGCACGCCGCGGTCGTCACCGGCCTGTTGCCGCTGGGCACCGCCGTGGTGGCGGCGCTCGCGATGCGCCAGCGGCCGTCGATGGGGTTCTGGGCCTGTGCCGCGATGGGCTGTGCGCTGGTGGTGGGTTTTGCCTTGCAGGCGGGAGGCGGCGTCACCACGGCCGATGGGCTTTTGTTGTTGGCCGTGCTGTGTGGCGCCATCGGTTACGTGGCGGGTGCGCGCCTGTCGGTCGAGTGGTCGGCCGAACACGTGATCTGCTGGGTGCTGGTGATCAGCATGCCGCTCACCTGGCCGCTCGCCTGGACCAGCTGGCCCACGCAGCCGGCCAGCAGCTCGGCCTGGTGGGGCTTCGCTTATGTGACGGTGTTTTCGATGTGGATCGGCTTCTTCGCCTGGTACCGCGGGCTGGCGCTGGGCGGCACGGTGCGGGTGAGCCAGGTGCAACTGGTGCAGCCGTTTCTGACGCTGCTGTTTGCCGTGCCGGTGCTTGGCGAACGGCTGGACGCGACGACACTGCTGTTTTCACTCGCCGTGATCGCCACGGTGTTCATTGGCAAGAAAATGCCGACCCACCTGCCGCCCCAAACGAGCGCCACATGACCGCACCCACCCCCTGGAAGCTCGCGCACCGCGCCGAGCGCATGAACCCGTCGATCATCCGCGAGATCCTGAAGGTGACCGAGCAGCCCGGCATCATCTCGCTGGCCGGCGGGCTGCCGTCACCCGACACCTTTCCCATCGAAGCCATGCGCGAGGCCACCGCGCGGGTGCTGCGCGACCAGCCACGCGAAGCGCTGCAGTACGCGGCCAGCGAAGGTTTTGCGCCGCTGCGCGAGTGGGTGGCCGAGACGCTCAACGCACAAGGCCTTCAGGCCGACGCGTCGCAGGTGCTCATCACCACCGGCTCGCAGCAGGGGCTCGATCTGGTCGGCAAGGTGTTGATCGACGCCGGCAGCACGGTGGCGGTGGAGTCGCCCACCTACCTGGGGGCGTTGCAGGCCTTTAACCCCTACGAGCCCGAGTACGTGTCGGTGGCGTGTGATGACGAAGGGCCGCTGCCCGACGGCTTGGCCGCCGCGCGAGGGGCGCGTTTTCTCTACGCACTGCCCAACTTCCAGAACCCGAGCGGGCGCTGCATCGGCGCGGCGCGGCGTGAGGCGCTGGTGGCTGCGGCGCGTGCGATCGCCCTGCCCATCGTCGAAGACAACCCCTACGGCGACCTGTGGTTCGACGAGCCGCCGCCAGCCCCTTTGGCCTCACGCTGGCCCGAGGGGACGGTCTACCTAGGCTCATTTTCCAAGGTGCTCGCACCTGGCCTGCGCCTCGGTTATGTGGTGGCGCCGAAGCCGCTGTGCCCCAAGCTGCTGCAGGCCAAACAGGCGGCCGACCTGCACACGCCGGGCTTCAACCAGCGGGTGGTGCATGAGGTGATCCGCGAGGGGTTTTTGCTGCAACACGTGCCAACCATCCGCGCACGGTACCGCGCCCAGCGAGATGCGATGAGCGCTGCGCTGACAGCCCAGATGCCACCGGGCTGCCGCTGGAACACGCCGCATGGCGGCATGTTTTTCTGGGTCGAGTTGCCAGAAGGTTTAGACGCAGCGGCAATGCTGCCCAAGGCGGTGGCGCACGGCATGGCCTATGTGCCGGGGGCGGCCTTTTATGCCGACCAGCCGCGCAAGAACACGCTGCGCTTGTCCTTCGTCACGGTGGCGCCGGCCGAGATCGAACGGGGCATCCAGTTGCTCGCACTGACGCTGAAGGAGTCGCCGTGAGCCGATTCAAGTTCACCCAAGTCGACGTGTTCACCGACCAGCCTTTGAAGGGCAACCCGCTCGCCGTGGTGCACGCAGCCGACAGCCTGAATGACGCGCAGATGCAGGCGTTTGCGAAGTGGACCAACCTGTCGGAAACCACCTTCTTGCTGCAACCCACCGACCCGGCGGCCGACTACCGCGTGCGCATCTTCACGCCCAGTCGCGAGCTGCCCTTTGCCGGCCACCCGACGCTCGGCAGCTGCCACGCCTGGCTGCAGGCCGGCGGCGCGCCGCGCGCGCGCGGCATGGCGGTGCAGCAGTGTGGGCTGGGGCTGGTGCGCATACGCCTGAGCGGCGAGCGCGCCGCATTCGCCGCCCCTCCGCTGCAGATGGGCGCGGTGGATGAAGCCCTGCTGACCGACGTGCTGGCGGCGCTGGGGCTGCAGCGCCACCAGATGCGCGCATCGCAGTGGCTGCACAACGGGCCGAAGTGGCTGGGCCTGCTGCTCGACAGCGCCGCGACCGTGCTCGCCATCGAGCCCGACCATGCGGCCATCGCGCGGCTGGGTGAGATCGGCGTCGTGGGGCCTTGCCAGCCCGGCAGCGAGACCCAGTTCGAGCTGCGCGCGTTCGTGGCAGGCGATGGCGTGCCGGAAGACCCGGTGACCGGCAGCCTCAACGCCGGTGTGGCGCAGTGGCTGATCGGTGCCGGGCTGGCGCCAACACGCTACCTTGCGTCACAAGGCCATCGCCTGGGGCGGGCCGGCCGCATCCACATCGAACAAGAAGGCCCCACCGTGTGGGTGGGTGGGCACAGCGTGAGTTGCATCCGGGGCGAGCTGAGCTTGTGAGCACGATGAAGCTCATCGGTTTGATCGGCGGCATGAGCTGGGAATCGACGATCCCCTACTACCGCGAGATCAATCAGACGATCAAGCAGCAGCTCGGCGGCCTGCACTCGGCCCGGCTGATCCTCTACAGCCTGGACTTTCACGCCATCGAACGCCTGCAACAACAAGGCAACTGGGACGAAGCCGGCCGCGTGTTGGCCCATGCGGCGCAAACGCTGGAAACCGCAGGCGCCGACCTGCTGGTACTCGCCACCAACACCCTGCACAAGGTGGCACCAGCGATCGAGGCCGCGGTGCACATCCCACTGCTGCACATCGCCGACCCGACAGCCACGCAGGTCAAGGCCGCCGGGCTGCAGACGGTGGGTCTGCTGGGCACGCGTTTCACGATGGAACAAGATTTCTACCTGGCGCGACTGCGCCAGGTGCATGGCCTCACCGCGCTTGTGCCGCCACCACACGAGCGCGAGATCGTTCACCGTGTCATTTACGAGGAGCTGTGCCTGGGCCGCGTCGAGCCGGGGTCCCGTGCGCAGTACCGCAGGGTCATGGCCGACCTGGTGCAACAAGGCGCACAGGGCATCATCTTGGGTTGCACCGAGATCTCGCTGCTGGTCGGCCCGCAGGATTGCGAGGTTCCGCTGTTCGACACCACCCAGCTGCACGCCCGCGCCGCAGCGCACTGGGCGCTGTCGACGACGGCGTGACTCAGCCCGCGCGCTTGCCGCGCAGGCGCCAGGCTTCGGCGAGCTTCGCCCAGGCTTGTGCACTCTCGGGGTCTTGCTCACGCACCAAGGCTCGGTACCGCCGCGCGATCACAAACACGCTGGCGCCCAACAGGGCCGCCAGCGTCGCAGCCATCACGATGAGCGCACGCGCCGGCTTGGATTTGCGATCGGGCGGCATGGCCACGTCGACCTGCTGCAGGGCCGGGCCTTCCTTGGCCTCGTCGAGCTTGGCGATCTCGAACTGGCGCAGCATGCTGACCAGCATGGTTTCCTGGAACTTCACTTCACGCGCCGCGCGCACATAGTCGACCGCCGCCGCCGGCAGCTTGCCCACCGGGATGTCGATGCCGCCGCCACCACGCCGCGCCGTCACGCCCGAGGCAGACTCCATTCGCGCCAGCTCGCCGCGCAACGCGGCCAGCTCGGAGTTGAGCATTTGCACATCGGGGTTTTCTGCGGTGGCGCCGGTGCGCATCACCTTCAAGCGCACCTCGCGTTCGATGATCCTGGTCTTGAGCTCGGCCACCGCCTTGATGATGGCTTCGGCCTGCTGGTCCAGAACAATCATTCCCGATTTTTCTTGCACGCTGCGCAGCGCCTGTTCGGCCTTCACCAGGTTTTCTTTGGTTTCTTTGAGCTGCTGGTCAAAGAACACACGGCGCTGCTGGGCTTCTGACACCGCCAGGCGGCCCAGCAGCTTGGTGACCTCGGCCGCGTAGCCATTGGCCAGCTCGGCCGCAAACTTGGGCTCCTTGTCGTCCACCTCGACCGTGATGACCCCCGACTTTTTGTCGGACGACACGCGCACTTTCTGCGGGATCGCCGCGCGAAGCACTTCGTAGGTTTCGATCTGGTAGCGCTTGTAGAGGTCAAACTTGGTGGCTAGCGCACGCTGAACACTGTCGCTCTTGAGCAGGTTCACATACAGCTCGTCGGGGGTCTTGCCGGCCAAGCCGCCCGCCAGCCCACTCAGCGAACCCAGTGCGGCCAGGGCCGCCGCCGAGCTGCTTTGCTGCTGGGAGCCGGGCGGCAGCATGGTGGTGCGCGCGGTGTAGATATTGGGTTTGAGCAGAGCGAACACGACCGAGCCCACCGCGGCCGCCGCCGCCGCCGCCGCAATCAACCGTTTGCCTTCGCCCAGCCAGGTGAGCAGGTCCAGCAGGCCCACGCTGGGGCCGTCGTCCAGGTCGTCAACGTCCTGCGCTAGCATCTGGGGATCGGGTTTGTTCATGCGGGCCTCGGTCATTTGCGCAGCGTTTGAATCGCCGCCGCGCCCAGGCCGAACTGGTAGAAGATTTGGCCGAAGTCCTTGAGGTTGCGCACCAAGGCGCGGCCCCAGGTTTCGAAGTCGAGCTGAGTGGGCACCACGATGGCGTCGCCCGGCTGCATGGGCTGCGACTGCAGGCTGCCCATGCCGAAGAAACCGCGCCGATCGCCGGCGTGGCTGACGGTGCCGTCGGCACGCAGCACGAACATGTTGTCGGGCTCGGCGGCTTCGTCCAGGCCGGCTTGTTTGAGGTAATCGCCCACGGTGCGGCCGGGCTTCCACAACAAGGCGTTGGTGTTGACCACCGCACCCGCGACTGTGATGAAGCCCGGGCGGGCCGGCACCACGATGCGGTCGGCGTTCTCGAGCGGCACATCGGGCAAGGAGCTGATCGCGGTGTCGCCCGGCTCCAGCTCCAGCGCAATGCGGCCGTTGGGTTGAACACGGCTCAGGCGGGCCATCTGCGCCTGGGTGGCCGCGGCGTTCACCGCGGCACTGCGGTCGCCGGAGTCGTCGCGCCGGTTGGCGGCGTCCCGTGCGCCCTGCGTGGCGGACAAGGCCTCCAGGCGCGCCACGGCGGCGGCCAGGTTTTCACGCTGGCGTGCACGGGTTTCTTCCCGCGTGAACTCCAGGCCGTACACATACGCCTGCGGCGAAAAGCCACCGGCACGCGCGAGCAACTGCTGCAAGGTCTCGCCCGGCAACAGCTGGTACACCCCCGGCGCACCCACCTCACCCTCGAGCGACACCAGGCGGGTCTGCTTGGCCACCGGGACGCGCATGTCTTTTTGGCTGTAAACCGTCACCACGTCACCGGCCAACAGCTCGACATTGTTGGCCGCGTCGCCTTGCAGCACCGCCTTGCCGAGGTTGAACGAGATCACCTGCGTGCTGAGGTCGGCATTCAGGCGCTCGATGACGGCGTAGTCCCAGTTGAGCTCATCGAACAGCGCGGCCGGCGCCTTCTTGGCGCGCTCGGCTGCGCTGCGGTCTTCGGCACGCCGGGTGCGCTCGGCGCTGCCCGTTTTGCCGGTGGTGCCGATGGTCCCGTTTTCGCCGAAGGACGCGTCGTCTTCCTCCAGCGCCTGAACCAGCAGGTTTTTGCGCCGATGAAAGTCCGGGGAGATGAGTGCGTCCCGGTTCGGAATGAGGTCGCGGATGCGCATGCCCGGCTTGAACTCATACCGCAGCGGCTGTGCCACATGCCCCTTGAGCGTGACGGCATTGGCAAACTGCGGCGAGATCGCCAACAAGGTCAGCACATCGCCGTTGCGCAGCGGCCGCTGCAGGCCGGCCTCGTCGAGCTTGACCTCTTCGACATAACGCGCAGCAGGCGCGCGCGACGGGTCGATGCGCTCGATAAGCGCCTTGTTGGGGTTGGTCAGCACCGCCGTTCCACCGGCATAGCGCAGCACATCACGCACCGGCTCTTGCGCGGCCTTGAGTTCATAGATGGCCGGCGTGTCGATCGCACCATGGAGCGCGACGCGGGCCCCGGCCGGCTGGAACACCACCACGTCACCGGCCACGAGCTGCACGTCTTTGGACTTGTCGCCATTCACCAGAAACTCATACATGTCGAGCTCGGACAGCACCGCGCCGTTACGCCGCAGCAGCACATTGCGCATCGACCCGCTGGGGCCTGGGCCACCCGCGGTGACCACGGCCGACAGCAGCGTTGATTGGCTCGGCAAGGTGTAAACCCCCGGCAAACGCGCCGGCCCCACCACGAAGATCTTGACCCCGCGCAGTTGGCCCAGCGCCACGTTCAGGTTGAAGTTGGTGTACAGCCGCCCGATCTGCGCGCGCAGGTGCTTTTCAAGCTCCGACGCGCGTACGCCCGCCACGGTGAAGCTGCCCACCTTGGGCAGGTTGACCTGGCCGTTGCGATCCACCGTGGCGCGGTAGTCCACATCGATGGCGCCCCAGGCGCGGATCACCACCTCATCACCCGGGCCAACGGTGTAGTCGCTCGACACCGGCACGTTGTCGGCGGTCGACACGCTGTTGGCAGCGTCGACAAAAAAGCTCGCGCCGAATACCGGCAGGGCCCTGCCGGTGGCAGTCTCAACGAACTTCTGGAACTCGCTCGGCCTGGCAGGGGCCAGCTCAATGCGGCGCGGGCCACCCTCAGGCTCAAGCTGCCCAGGCACCGCCGCGCGGCGTGTCGCCGCACCAGCCGGCAGGTTCGGCGTGGCCCGCTGCCCGGGCGCGCTTTGTTGTTGCCCCCCGCCCGGCGCACTGGCCGCCGCTGCCGGGGCGTAGCCCGGCGTGTTGAAGGTGCCGCCGGCCTCTTCGGCCGCGAGGCTCGAAGCCCCACTCACACTCAGCACAACGGACAGGGCAATGGCCCTCAGGGGCGACACGCAACGAAGGCAGAACAAGGTCATGCGAAGGGGCTCGTGAGGGGCCGCAAAGGCCAGGCATTTCAGAGGGGTGCGCGACTCACGCATACCCAGCGGCAAAGCTGCAGCAACAGCAGCCGGCAATGGTAGCGGATGCCCTTCGCCGCCCCCATCCTTGCAAGCCCCATGAAAAAGGCCCGCCGAGGCGGGCCTTTCATCACCGCGCCGAGCGCGTCATTCCTTGCGGTAGGTGTCGTGGCACCCCTTGCAGGCCTGGCCCACACCGCCGACCGCGGCCTTGATGACGGCGATGTCGCCCGTCTTGGCCGCCGCGTTGAACTTGACCATCTCGTCTTGCATCTTGGTGGCAGACGCATCGAACTTGGCGCGCTCCGACCAGATCTCGGGCTTGGCCTTGGTGTCACCCTTGTCCGAGCCATCGACGAAGCCCGCATAAGGCAGCGCGGCGATCATGGTGGCGATCTCGGCATTGCTGGCCGCCGCCTTGGCGTCGAAGGGAATGCGGCCATTGGCCATGGCAGCAACACGCCCGAAGTGCGCGGCCATCACGGTGAAGGCGGCCTTGCGGTACTTGATGGCGTCTTCAGGCTTGGCGAACTGCGCCGCGGCCGGCAGGGCGCTGCCGAGGCAGGCCATCGCAGCGATGGCAAGGAACAGACGTTTCATGCGGGTTCTCCTGGCGAGAGGTGGTGGCTGGGGGACGGGCGGCCGGGGCTCGCAAGGCGAGCGACGACCCGGCGCGCAGTGTACGCAGCATCGGTCGCGCCCGCTGGGCTGGGCCATGGCCTGATGCAGCCACGCCCGCCCCCCTTTCCGCCACCACTCGCCACACGCGGCACAACCGGTTATCTTTGCCGCCCGACCATCCACTTCAGCTGCCACCATGCCCGCTGGTCTTCGACCCACCCGCGTCTGGGACCTGCCCACGCGCCTCTTCCACTGGCTGTTGGCCGGCTGCATCATCGGCTCGATCATCAGCGCCAAGATCGGCGGCAACGCCATGGAGTGGCACTTCAGGCTCGGCTACGTCGTGCTGACGTTGTTGGCGTTTCGCCTGCTGTGGGGCGTGGTGGGCGGGCGCTGGTCGCGTTTTGCGAGCTTCATCCATTCGCCCGTCACGTTGCTGCGCTTTTTGCGCGGCCAGGCGCGGGCCGATGAACACCTCGATGTCGGGCACAGCCCGACCGGCGCGCTGTCGGTGTTTGCGCTGCTGGCCATCTTGGCCATTCAAGTAGGTACCGGGCTGATCGCCGATGACGAGATCAGCAACACGGGCCCCTTGATCAAGTTTGTGAGCGGCGCCACCAGCAGCCTGGCGACCTCGTGGCACAAAACGTATGGCCAGTGGCTGATCATCAGCCTGGTGGTGCTGCACATCCTGGCCATCGCGTTCTACCTGGTCAAGAAGCGGCAGAACCTGGTCGGCCCGATGCTCAGTGGCAACAAGGACCTGGCCGAGGGCGTGCCGGCGTCCACCGACAGCGCGCTGTCACGCAGCCTGGCGGCAGCCTTGATCGCCGGGTGCGCGGCAGGTGTGGCCTGGCTGATCAGCCTGGGTGCCTGAGAAATCGTGGGCTGCGAATGAGTAACACCCCCGAGATTCGCTTGGTCACGCCAGACACGCCCGAGTGGCTGGCGGCCACCCGCGCAGTCTTTCGCGAGTACGCGGCCAGCCTCGACGTCGACCTGTGCTTCCAGGGCTTCGAAGCCGAGTTGGCAGCCCTGCCCGGCGACTACGCAGCACCGGCCGGCCAGCTGCTGTTGGCTCTGGTCGACGGCGACCTGGCGGGCTGCGGCGCGTTCCGCCCTTTGCCCGACGCCGACTACGCCAACGCCTGCGAGATGAAGCGCCTGTATGTGCGCCCGGCCTTTCGCCGTTTTGGCCTCGGGCGCTTGCTGGCGCAACGGCTGCTCGACGACGCACGCCGCGCCGGCTACTCCCACATGCTGCTCGACACCCTGGACGACATGGAGTCCGCCCGCGAGCTGTATGCCAGCCTGGGTTTCGACGACGTTCCGCCTTACTACTACAACCCGATCCCGGGCGCACACTACCTGCGGGCCCGTCTCGGCTGAGAAGACAACCCCAACGTCACTGCGTTCCTTCCCCCCAAAGGGGCGCAGCCCGGCTTCGGGCGCCGGGCGCCGTGCTGATCCCCGCTTTTGCCACCAGGAGGCCGACGATGAATGCCCTGAAGCAACTTCTGCAATCCTCGGGTGGCCAGCCACCGATCGGCACCTGGGTCGTCTCGGCCAGCCCGCTCGTCGCCGAGGCCGTGGGCTGCGCCGGTTTCGACTGGGGCGTGATCGACATGGAGCACGCCCCGCTCGATGTGATGGGCGTGGTGCAGCTGCTGCAAGCCGTGTCCAGCACCAAGATGCTGCCGATCGTGCGTGTGCCCTGGAACGATGCCGTGGTCGTCAAGCGTGTGCTCGATGCCGGCGCCAGCACGCTGATGTTTCCCATGGTGCAGACCGCCACCGAAGCCGAGCACGCGGTGGGCGCCACCCGTTACCCGCCCGAGGGTCTGCGCGGCGTGGCCGGCATGAGCCGCGGCTCACGCTTTGGCACCACGCCGCACTACCTCAAAACGGCCAACAAACATGTGGGCGTGATCTTGCAGCTGGAAACACCCGACGCCCTCAGCCGCCTGGACGCCATCGCGCAGGTCAAGGGCGTCGACGCGCTCTTCATCGGCCCGTCTGACCTGTCGGCCGCGATGGGCCACATCGGCGAACCGCACCACCCCGCGGTGATGGAACTGATGAACCTTGCCGTGCAGCGCTGCAAGGCGCTTGGCATGCCGGTGGGCACCGTCGGCGACAGCCCGGAGCTGGTGACACAGTACCGTGCCGCGGGCTTCGACTTCGTCGGCATTGGCTCCGACCTCGGGCTGATGATGCGCGGCGCACGCGCGGTCATCGCCGCTCTGCGCACCGGCGGGAGCGAGCATGTGCACTCGTTGTCGAGCGGCACGCACACCGGCGCCGCGTAGGATCGAGTCCGCCCTCAGCTCACCCTCAGCCCCCCCATGCCCGGCTCGTCAAACAACACCGTTGAACTCCATGCCGGCGCGCTGCGCCTGGCAGTGCGCTCCGACCTCGGCGGCTCGATCGCCGGCCTGTGGCACGGCGACACGCCGCTGATGCGCTCGACCGAGCCAGCCGAGCTCGAAACCTCGCACAAGTCAGCCTGCTACCCGCTGGTGCCGTACTCCAACCGCGTGGGCTACCGGCACTTTCGTTGGCAGGGCAAGGAGTACACCACCGTTGCCAACTTTGGCAACAACCCTCATTCGCTACACGGTGTCGCCTGGTTGCGTGCGTGGGAGACGGTGTCGCTGGGTGACGGCGAGCTGGTGCTGCGCTACCAACACCAGCCGGATGACCACTGGCCCTTCGCGTTTCACATCGAACAACACTTCAGCTTGACGCCACAGCAGCTGAGTGTGCGGCTGGTGTTCACCAACACCGCCGAGGTTGCCGCCCCCGTGGGCCTGGGCTGGCACCCGTACTTCCCCACCCGTGCGGGCAGCCGGCTGCGCATGGAGGTGTCTGACCGTTGGGAGTCCGACGCCACCCAGTTGCCCACCGGCAAGGTGGCACAACATGGCATCGACGGGGAGGTATCGCAGCTCGCCTTCGATCACTGCTTCGAAGGGTGGGCGGGGCCAGCGCACATCCGCGACGAAAAGTTCTGGCTGCAGCTCACGTCCTCGCTGAGCTACCTCGTGGTCTATACGCCGCACGACAAAAACTACTTTTGCGTCGAGCCCGTGAGCCACGTCAGCAACGCCATTCAAATGGCCGAGCCGGTCCACCACGGCCTGCTCACCGTCGAGCCCGGGCAGCGCACCGAAGCGTGGATGACACTTGAGGTGATGACACCGGCATGAGCACACCCACTGAAGAAAACATCGTCGCGCTGGACGCACCGCCCTCGCTGCTGGGCGAATCCCCGTTGTGGCACCCGACCGAACAGGTGCTGTACTGGTGCGACATCCCCGGGCGCGCACTGAACCGGTTCGACCCGGTCACCTCGCGTCACGACCGCTGGGAGTTCACCACCGAACCGGCCAGCATCGCGCCGATGCGCGACGGTGGCCTGTTGCTCGCCATGCGCGACGGCCTGTGGCGCTTCGACACCCGCACCGGCCAGCGCAGCCCACTCGCTGCGCCGCCTTACGACACACGACACGAACGCTTCAACGACGGCAAGTGCGACCCGCGTGGCCGCTTCTGGGTCGGCACCATCTACGAGCCACGCGACCCGCCACTGGCCGCGTTCTATCGCTACGCAGCCGGCCAGCTCGATCGGATGGCCGGCGACATCACCGTCGGCAACGGCCTGGCCTGGAGTCCCGACGCGCGCACCATGTACTGCAGTGACACCAAAGCCCACGCCATCTACGCCTTCGATTTCGACGCAGCGACCGGCAACATCGGCCCGCGTCGGGTGTTCGCGCGCTTCCCCGTCAAAGGCGCCGACCAGGATCTGGGCACCTACGGTGGCCGACCCGATGGCGCGGCGGTGGATGTCGAAGGGGGCTACTGGGCAGCGCTGTTCGAAGGCCAGCGCCTGGTTCGCTTGTCTCCCACCGGCGAGGTCACCCGCGAGATTCGCCTACCCGTGCGTTGCGCGACCATGCCCTGCTTTGGCGGCCCCGAGCTGAAGACGCTCTATATAACAACGTCGCGCGAGAACCGCCCTGCCGCTGAGCTGGAAACACAACCTCTTGCCGGCCGTGTGCTGACGCTGCGTGTCGACGTGGCGGGCCTTCCCGCCAACCGCTTCGGCTGAGGGAGTTACATCACCCCAACAGACTTCCGGTCAGGGTGCAGGCGGAAGCGCACGGGTTTCCACGTATAATCCCGAGGCTTTGCTGCAACCGCCTGAAACCCGAGCCATGACCAATGCTGTAGGCCGTGACTTGGGGCCAGATGAGGTGGATGAAGCGCCTTTCAAGGTGCTGACCCCCGAAGAAGCGAAGGCCCTGAAAGCCCAGCTCCCCATGGTGTCGCCGTGGCGGGTGATTGGCGTTCAGGCCTTGGTCGGTTTGTTGTGCGCCGCTGTGGCCTGGGCGGTGACTCAGCGCAGCACGGCAGCGTGGTCAGCGCTCTACGGAGCGTTGTCGGTGGTACTCCCGGGGGCCTTGTTGGCGCGCGGGATGACCCGGGGCACGAAAAATGCGATGGCTGCGGCCGTCGGTTTCATGTTCTGGGAAATGCTGAAGATTGCGGTGGCCGTCGCCATGTTGGTGATTGCCGCCAGAGTGGTGCCCCAACTGAGCTGGCCAGCGTTGCTGATCACGATGGTGGTGTGCATGAAGGTGAACTGGCTCGCGCTGTCGTGGCGCGGTCGGTAACGAACAACAGATTCGGACAAGGTTTCAGGACTGACCATGGCAAGCGCAGGCACCGAACACGCCCCGACCGCGGGTGAATACATCATTCACCACCTGCAGCACCTGCAGAACAAAAAACAGACCAGTGTTGTCGACTTCACCGTCATCAACTTCGACTCGGTCTTCTTCAGCGTCGTGCTGGGCGCCCTGGGATGCTGGCTCCTGTGGCTCGCAGCACGCAAGGCCACCTCGGGCCGCCCGGGCCGCTTCCAAGCCGCAGTCGAAATCCTGGTCGAGATGGTCGACAACCAGGCCAAGGGCATCATTCACAACGCCACCAGCCGCAAGCTGATTTCGCCGCTGGCGCTGACGGTGTTTGTGTGGATCTTCCTGATGAATGCGATGGACATGCTGCCCGTCGACTTCCTGCCCTGGGTCAACGACCACACCGTGGGCCTGCCGTATCTGCGCGTGGTGCCAACGGCCGACCTGTCGATCACCATGGGCCTGTCGCTCGGCGTGCTGATCCTGGTGCTGATCTACAACGTCAAGATCAAAG
>JBBRFR010000032.1:0-17743 GCA_038241485.1 Burkholderiales bacterium | reverse complement strand
AACCTTTGGCCTTGAGGCCTGAAATCAAAGGCTCCAGCACCGCCGGCGCCCACGGGTCTTGGCGCGACCAAATGCCCAGGTGGGCCAGCAGGATGTCGCCGCTGCGCACGTCGCGCAAGGCCTGCTTCAGCAGTTGAGCATTGGGATAGCGCTCGCTGGGCAGCTCATCGCCCAGAAAACCAGCCGGGCTCCAAGGCACGTGCCGCCAGCCACAGGCCTTGGCCGCGGCGAGCAGCGCCGGTGAGGTCTTGCCACCCGGCGCTCGAAACAGGCGCGGCATGGCCTGGCCCGTGATGGCCTGAAAGCGATCGGCCGAACGTTGCAGCTCGGCGCAGTATTGCGCTGCCGTCCAGCGCTGAATTTGACCCGCCTGCGGCCCGGCACTGGCCTTGACCCGAAAGCCGCCTGGCACATCGGCCACCCAATACACATGGTCGAAGGTGTGCGAACCGAATTGGTGGCCCTCGGCGGCACGGGCCTTCCACCAGGGCGCCCACGCCTCGTCGAGGCTCGCGCCGCCGGTGAGCGTCTTTTCGTGGGCCAGGAAGAAGGTGGCCTTGACCTGGTGGCGCGCAAGCACCTCGGCCACCAGCGGCGCCACGCCCATGTGGCCGGTGTCGAAGGTGAGGTACAGCGGCTTGTCACACGCCGAAAACGCAGGGCTCACCGCCAACGCGAGGGCGACGCTCAGCAGCCTAGCGGCGCGGCGCATGGTCCAGCGTCCACACGCCATGCGGCGAGCGGCCCACTGCCACCTGCCGCACGACCTGCTTCTTGTCGATGTCGATGAAGCTCAGCTTGCGCGCCCAGCGCGAGGTCACCAGCAGCGTCTTGCCGTCGGCCAGCACGTCGATGCAATCGGGCCCGCCTGGGGCCGGGTAGCTGGCCACCACGCTCAGGCTCTGGTAGTCGATCATGCTGATGGTGTTGGCCACGCGGTTGCTCACGAACACGTGCTTGCCGTCACCACGCGAACGGAAAGCGTGTGCACCGGCGCCGGTCTGGATGCGCTTGACGAATTGGGGCGCGGCCTGGCTCACGTCGTACACCTCGACGTACTCGTCGCCGGTGAGACCCACCAGCAACAGACGGTCATCGGGTGTGAGGTACACGTCGGCAGGCAGCTTGCCAATGGAGATCTTCCAGCGCGGTTTCTGCGCTGCAAGGTCAATCGCCATCAGCTCGTCGCTGTCTTGCATCGAGGCGTAGACGGTCGTGCTCTTGCTGTCGATCGCCAGGTGGCTGGGGGTGCGCGGCGCACGCACGCGCCCGGCGAGCTTGAGCGGCGTGGCGGCGTCATCGGGGCGCCAGTGGTAGATGTCGATGCGGTCGAGGCGGTTGGCCGCAGTCACGAGCCACTTCATGTCGGGCGAGAACCGCAGGTGGTACGGGTCTGTGATCTTGGTGATGGTGCGCTGTACCTCACCGGTTTTGGGGTCGATGAGGGTGAGCGAGTCGCTCAACGCGTTGGCCACGATGAGCGACTTCTCATCGGGCGTGAGGTAAAGGTGGTGCGGCTCTTTGCCGGTGGGGATGCGGCGCAGCTCGGTGAAGCTCTTGGGATCAATCACGCTGATGCTCGCGTCGAGCGAGTTGAGCACGAAGATCGGGTTTGAAGGCTTTTCGACAGCCCCCACCGACGAACACACAAGGGCCGCCCACAAGGCCAAAAAGGCTAACGACAGCTTCAAAAGAGACACCGAAATCGCAAAGCGCTAGTGTAGGCCGCCAGGCTCGGCCGGCCCGTGTTTTGGCACTCTCTTATTCGTCGTCTCCGCCCAGCACACCACCCAGCAGGCCGCCCGCGCCGAAGCCACCCAGCAACGAGCCCTCTTCGCGGCTGCCGCCACGCTGCGGCGCTGCAGCAAACACGCGCGACGCCAGGCGCGAGAAGGGCAGGCTTTGCAGCCACACCGTGCCGGGACCGGTGACCTTGGCAAAGAAAAGGCCTTCGCCGCCGAACAGCGCCGTCTTGATCTTGCCCACGTACTGGATCTCGAAATTCACGTTGGGCGTGTAAGCCACCAGGCAACCAGTGTCCACAAACAAGACCTGCCCGGGCTTCAGCTCACGGCGCACCACCGTGCCCCCCGCATGCACAAAAGCCAGGCCGTCGCCTTCGAGCTTTTGCATGATGAAGCCCTCACCGCCGAAGAAGCCGGTCGAAATCTTCTGCTGAAAATGAATGCCCAGCGACACGCCCTTGGCAGCGCAGAGGAACGCGTCTTTCTGGCAGATGAGCGTGCCGCCCAGTTGGCGCAGATCCATCGGCAAAATCTTGCCGGGGTATGGCGCGGCAAACGCCACCCGCAGCTTGTTCGCACCCTGGTTGGTGTAGACAGTCGTGAACAACGACTCGCCGGTGATCAGCCGCTTGCCCGCGCCGAGCAGCTTGCCGAAGATGCCGCCGCTCTGACTGGCCGAGCCGTCCCCGAACACGGTGTCCATGCTGATGCCCGCGTCCATGAACATCATGCTGCCCGCTTCGCCCACCGCCGACTCGCCCGGGTCGAGCTCGACCTCGACGAACTGCATCTCGGCGCCCTTGATCTCGTAATCCACCACATCCATTGCCACGATGATTTCTCCTGTGTTTCGGCGCAACGCAGCATGGGCTGCGGCCGAATTCTGACACCCACCAGCCACCGCGAAACAGCAATCCGGGCGATAGACTCGGCCCATGCAACATCTGCTGAATCTGCTGGCCGCGATCGCCCTGCTCGTGTGGGGGACGCACATCGTGCGCACCGGCATGCTGCGTGTGTTTGGCGAAAACCTGCGCCAGGTTCTGTCCCGCAGTTTCAGCAACCGATTCAGCGCGGCGCTGGCCGGGCTGGGCGTCACGAGCGTCGTGCAGTCGAGCACCGCCACCTGCCTGATCGTCGCCTCATTCGTCGGCAAGGGCCTGGTCACCACCGGCCCGGCACTCGCCGTCATGCTGGGCGCCGACGTGGGCACCAGCATGATGGCGGTGGTGTTTTCGCTCGACCTTTCGTGGCTGTCGCCGCTGCTGATCTTTGTCGGGGTGGTGTTGTTCATCTCCAAGCAGAACAACATGGCGGGCCGCATCGGCCGGGTGCTGATTGGCCTGGGCCTCATCACGCTGGCGCTGCAGCTCATCGTGGCGGCCACCAAGCCGCTAACCGAAGCGCCTGCGGTGCGCGCGCTGCTGGCGTCGCTGCCCAACGAGATCTTGCTCGACATCGTGGTCGGCGCCGCGCTCACCGTGTTGGCCTATTCCAGCCTGGCCATCGTGCTGCTCACTGCCACCCTCGCCGCTTCGGGCCTGCTGACCACGCCCGTGGCGCTGGGGCTGGTGCTGGGCGCCAACCTGGGCAGCGGCATCCTCGCGGTGATCGCCACCAGTCGTGCCGGGCCCCAGGTGCAGCGGTTGCCACTGGGCAACCTCATCTTCAAGATCATCGGCGCGCTGCTGGCGATCCCCCTAATGCCGCAGATCCACGTGCTGCTGCAGCAGTTCGTGCCTTCCACGGTGCACCAGCAGGTGGTGGTGTTTCACCTGGCCTTCAACGTGGCGCTGGCGCTGGCCTTCATCGGCTTCACCGGCTTCGTCGGGCGCACGGTGGATCGCTGGCTGGTCGGGCCCGCCGCGGGCGCCGGCACCACCCGCCCGCGCCACCTCGACCCGGTCGCGCTGGCCACACCCTCACTCGCCATCAGCTGCGCGGCCCGCGAAGCCCTACATCAGGCCGACGTGGTCGAGACCATGCTGCGCGGCGTGTTGCCAGTGATCCGCAACAACGACCTCGACCTGGCGCAACAGCTGAGGGCGCTCGACGACACCGTCGACGAGCTGTACTCCGCGATCAAGTTCTACCTGACGCAGATCTCGCACGAAGCCCTGTCAGAGCGCGAAAGCCGCCGCTGGACCGACATCGTCTCCTTCACCATCAACATGGAGCAGATCGGCGACATCATCGAGCGTGTGCTGCAAGACGTGGAAGACAAGAAGGTGCGCAAGAACCGCAGCTTCTCCGACGCCGGCATGGCCGAGATCGTGCACCTGCACGAGCGCCTGCTCGCCAACCTGCGCCTGGGCATGAGCGTCTTCCTTGACGGCCATTTGCGCGACGCGCAAAAGCTGCTCGAAGAAAAGGCGCGCTTTCGCGATCTCGAGCATGAGTACGCTGCAGCACACATCGGTCGGCTGCAAGACAACACCGCACAAAGCATCGAAACCAGTTCGCTGCACATTGACCTGATCAGCGACTTGAAGCGCATCAACTCGCACATCTGCTCGATCGCCTACCCCATCCTCGAATCGGCCGGAGCGCTGTCGAAGACACGCATTCGCCATTCGCGGCTGGCTGCGCTGCCAGAAGACGCCTGGCCACAAAAATGAAAAAAGCCGCCAATGAAAGATTCATTGGCGGCTTTCGCAAAATGGTGGTGGGGCAGAAACCCGCGCCAAGCCCAGCCCACTAAGCGCTTTACAACCGGCGCATACCGCTGCGGAAAGGTGCGAAACCAGCCTCCAACGAGGGCGATCGAAGCAGTTCAGCCCCCCTGACGACACCCATGACGACTTTGGCCATGACCGCCAGATAGGTTGCCAGTTCGACTCCGTATTTCGGAATCGAACCCGCGTCCTCAAGGAGGGCGGATCGATCTAGATCAAGCTCCAAGTGACGCCCAGAATCGCACCCGATCCAAACCCGCCCCAAGGGCCGCCGTGGTTTTTCTTGTCGTGACCTATGCGGTGAATGCCGCCTTCAATCGACGCACCACTTGCGGTGAATAATTTGCGCGTGCGGAGAATGCACCGCATAATCTCCGCATGAAAAGCGGCTATTACACCTACATCTGGCAGGCCAGCGACTGGCCAACCTGGCGCTTTGATCTGGCGGCCCTGGCCCAGCCACTGGCCGACGTCAGCCGCGCTCAGGGCCTGTTGATGGGCCGACTGGCCGATGTCGGCATGGCTCTGCGCGACCAGGCCAGCCTGTCTGTGTTGACCGAGGACGTCATCAAGACCAGCGAGATCGAGGGCGAGCAACTCAACGCCGAATCGGTGCGCTCCTCCATCGCGCGCCGGCTGGGCGTCGACATCGGCGCGCTGGCCCCGGTGGATCGCAACGTCGAAGGCGTGGTCGAGATGGTGCTCGACGCCACTGCCAACTGCAACGCCCTGCTCACCCAGGATCGCTTGTTCGGGTGGCACGCCGCCCTGTTTCCCACGGGCTACTCAGGTCTGGTCCGGATCAACGTGGGCGACTGGCGCGACGATGCCACAGGTCCGATGCAGGTGGTGTCGGGCCCACTGGGGCGACAACGCGCGCATTTCGAAGCGCCGCCGGCCACGCAGCTTGAGTCCGAGACTGCCCGCTTTCTAGCCTGGGCCAACAGCGCGTCGAACGAGCCGCCCCTGATCAAGGCCGGGCTCGCGCACCTGTGGTTCGTCACGCTCCACCCGTTCGATGATGGCAACGGCCGGATCGCACGCGCCGTCGGCGACCTGTTCCTGGCCCGCGTCGATAACAGCCCGCAGCGCTTCTACAGCCTGTCGGCGCAGATCCAGCGCGAGCGCAAGGCCTACTACGACATCCTGGAGCGCACCCAGAAGCAGTCCCTGGATGTCACCGAATGGCTCGCCTGGTTCCTCGCCACGCTGCACCGCGCCGTCCACCAGGCACAACACACGCTTGACGCCGTGCTGGCCAAGACGCGCTTCTGGCAGCGTTGGGCTGCACCCGGCTCTGCACCGCTGAACGAGCGGCAGGCGAAGCTGGTCAACCGACTGCTCGATGGCTTTGAGGGCAAGCTCACGAGCAGCAAGTGGGCTGCGATCGCCAAGTGCTCGCCCGACACCGCCCTGCGCGACATCACTGATCTGCTGGCACGTGGGGTCCTGCGGAAATCGGACGCCGGTGGCCGCAGCACCAGCTATGAGCTGAACGACGCATCGAAGTAGGACGACCGTCGTGGAATGGCCTTGGCTTGCTGGCAGAACAGCGCCTTCATGGACTCCTGCCAAACCATTCGCAAGGAGACCAAAAATGGAAGTCATCCACTTCAATCAGCGCCAACTCGCCGCCCGTTGGGACATCAGCGAGGCAACTCTTGAGCGCTGGCGCAGCGAGGGCATCGGCCCCAAGTTCCTGAAGCTCTGCGGCCGTGTCCTCTACAGGCAGGTCGACATCGACGCCTTCGAGGAATCATGCTTGGCGACGTCGACCAAGAGCCTTGCCGCTTCGGTCAGGGCCAGGTGAGGACAGTTCGGTTTCGTCAGCGCCGTTGCTGAGCCTGCGCCTCCTGATACTCGCCCACTCAGCGGCACCACCACTCCCTGCTGACCTCTGTATCGCCAAGGCGGACGTTGTAGAGCGGGTAGGGAAAAATGTGCAGACGATCCGGATGCTTGGCCTTCTGCTGCTCCTGATCGATGTTCCATCGATCTGCGAAATTCAGGATTTCGGAAATCGGCGCTCGCATGCTTTGCTCTCCGAGCGTGATCAGCACCTGCGTATCGAATTCGTGGCGCTCGATAGTGAACGCAGGCCGGTCCGGGTTACCGTGCTGAAGTGACGTCAGTCATCACCAGACACGCTAAAAGATGAGGGGTGCCGCTCACCGGTGAAACGCGCGGAACCTCGCCAGCACTAGCGTTTCGGGCAAAAAAAATCCCAACCGGATAAGGGTTGGGATTTCAAATTATGGTGGAGCCGGCGGGAATCGAACCCGCGTCCGCAAACCATTGCTGGCCAGTTCTACATGCGTAGCTGTCTGATTTGAATTTGAGAGCGGTGGTCGCGCAGCAGCACGCTACCCTCACCCCGAGTCACTTGATTTAGGTCTGTGTTGAGTGACCCAGCTCAGACCGAGCCTATGTGTATGACTTCGCAGCCCTCGGGTTGCCCCTCAAGCCCAGCCCATAGACAAGCTGTTGCGAAGCTCACCGGTTTTAAGCGGCGAGTTTGACGTCGTAAGACGAGTCGTTTGCAGTTAATGCGTTTCCAGATGGATTTACGAGCTAACTGGTGCTCGGCATGCCCTGAACCAACTCCGAACCTGCGTCGAAACCAGGTCGGCCCCAGGAAGCAAGTAGTTTAGGCCATGGCCAGCAGATTCAAGAGCTGGCGGGGGGTTTCGATCACGTGGTCGGCGCCCCAGGCGTGAATCGGCTCACCAGCTCCGAGGTACCCCCAGGCAGCGGCCACTGTGCCCATGCCGGCCGCGCGGCCGGACTGCACGTCGCGAAGGTCGTCACCCACGTAGATGCAGTGCTGGGGCGAAAGGGCCATCTGGCGCGCGGCTTCCAGCAACGGGGCCGGGTGCGGCTTGGCGTGCGGGGTGGTGTCGCCACTGATCACGACAGCTGCTTGGGTATGCAGCCCGAGCGCGCGCACCAAGGGCACGGTGAAGCGCTTCGCCTTGTTGGTCACAATGCCCCACGGTAGCCCTTGGGCCTGCAAGGCCGCGAGCACGGGGCGCATGGCTTCGAAGAGATGGGTCTGCTGCGTCATGCGCTGTTCGTAGCGCGCCAGAAACTCGTCACGCAGTTCGGTGAAGCCCTCATCCGATGGCCCGACTTGCAAGGCGATGGCCACCATGCCGCGTGCACCCGCACCCACCATCGGGCGGAAGCGCTCATAAG
This sequence comes from Burkholderiales bacterium, assembly GCA_038241485.1. Taxonomy (GTDB): domain Bacteria; phylum Pseudomonadota; class Gammaproteobacteria; order Burkholderiales; family Burkholderiaceae_C; genus Rhizobacter. Next base: position 10,128 of record JBBRFR010000032.1, on the reverse strand, counting down.
GCAAGGGCTCCAGGCCACGCGCCACACGCATGTCGTTGCCCGCACCGGCCAAGTCGGGGGCACTGTCGATCAAGGTGCCGTCGAGGTCGAACAGCACCGCACGGATCGGTGCCATCACTCCGGCTTGCGGCAGGCGAACAGGTAGTTCACGCTGACGTCGGCTGACAGCCAGTAGCGGCGCGTCAGCGGGTTGTATTCCATGCCACGCGTGCTGTGCAAGGTGAGCCCGGCATCTCGGCTCCACTGCGCCAGCTCGCTCGGCCGAATGAAGCGTGCGTACTCATGCGTGCCTGGAGGCAGCAGCTTGAGCATGTACTCGGCGCCAACGATGGCAAACAAAAACGACTTGGGGTTGCGGTTGATGGTGGAGAAAAACACCCAGCCGCCGGGCTTCATCAAGGTCGAGCAGGCTCGCACGATGGACGACGGGTCGGGCACATGCTCCAGCATTTCCATGCACGTCACCGTGTCGAAGTGGCCAGGCATTTCAGCGGCCAGCGCTTCGGCTGCCACTTCCCGATACTCAATCGACGGGGTGCCCGCTTCGGCTGCATGCAGCCGCGCCACTTTCAGTGGTTTGCTGGCCAGATCGATGCCGAGCACTTGCGCGCCTTTGCGTGCCATCGAGTCGGCGAGGATGCCGCCGCCACAGCCCACGTCGAGCACCTGCTTGCCATGCAAGGGGGCCAGGCTGTTGATCCAATCCAGCCGCAGCGGATTGATCTGATGCAAGGGTTTGAATTCACTTTCCGGATCCCACCAGCGGTGGGCCAGTTCGCTGAATTTGGCGAGCTCTTGAGGGTCAACGTTGATCATGCAGCGATAGTACCCAAGACCTTGATCGAGCTCGAAGAGACGCGCCAAACAAAAAACCCCGCCGAAGCGGGGTTTTCAGAGTGAACGCGGGGCGTTTACTTGCGGGTACGAGTACCGACCACTTCGATTTCGACGCGGCGGTTCTTCGTCTTGCCTTCCTTGGTCTTGTTGTCGGCGACCGGCGATGATTCGCCCTTGCCTTCGGTGTAGACGCGGTTGGCTTCAACGCCCTTGCTCACCAGGTAGCTCTTGACGGACTCGGAGCGAGCCACCGACAGCTTCTGGTTGTACGAATCGGAGCCATCGGAGTCGGTGTGGCCGACAGCGATGATGACTTCGAGGTTGACACCGGCAGTCTTGCTCACGAGGTCGTCGAGCTTGGCCTTCGCTTCGGGCTTGAGCACAGACTTGCCCACGTCATAGAAAGCGTCAGCAGCGAAGGTGACCTTTTCGCTGACTGGTGCGGGGGGCGGTGCCGGAGGGGCGGGAGGAGCAACCGGTGCCGGAGCAGCTGCAGGCGCGGCGGCCGGAGCAGGTGCGGGAGCCGGGGCCGGAGCGGCAGCAGGTGCCGGCTTCAGGGCGCCATCGCACGCGGCATTGGCCGTAGCGGGCGTCCAGAAGGTGTTGCGCCAGCACAGATCGGCTGCGCCACTCTTCCAGGGCAAGCCCGTGGAATTCACCCAGTTGTCAGCGCCAGTGGGCGCGGTCTGTGCAAATACGGAACTCACTGAGACAGCGAGCGTGGCCGATGCAAAGAGCGATGCGACCTTATTCAGTTTCTTCATGATTCTCCTCTCAAGGAAAAGGTGCAGATGGTTCTACGAAACTTCAAAACCGGAATCGGAAAGTACTGGCAAACCCCAAGTATCCCGGGTGTTTCCCACCGACGCGCGATTGTGCCATAGGGTATTCGGTGCAAAGAGTTTTGCCTTCTTTGCACTGCCTAGCCTCTTGCGTTGTTGCGCGACTGCTACAGCCATCCGCAGCAACTAGAATCGCGGATTGCGCTCGCAGGCCCGCCAGGGCCTGTCTCAATGGCTTTGCTGCCCACCCCGAATGACCCAGTTCGCCAAGGAAACCCTGCCCATCAGCCTCGAAGAGGAGATGCGCCGCTCATATCTGGACTACGCGATGAGCGTGATCGTCGGGCGCGCACTGCCTGACGCACGCGACGGCCTGAAGCCGGTGCACAGGCGCGTGCTCTTCGCCATGCACGAGCTGAACAACGACTGGAACCGGCCTTACAAGAAGTCGGCACGTATCGTCGGCGACGTGATCGGCAAATACCACCCGCACGGCGACCAGTCGGTCTACGACACCGCGGTGCGCATGGCGCAAGACTTCTCTATGCGCCACATGCTGATCGACGGCCAGGGCAACTTCGGCTCGGTCGACGGCGACAACGCAGCGGCAATGCGTTACACCGAAATCCGCCTGGCCAAGATCGCCCACGAGATGCTGGCCGACCTGGACAAGGAGACAGTCGACTTCGGCCCCAATTACGACGGCTCGGAAAAAGAACCCCTGGTTCTGCCGACCCGCCTGCCCAATCTGCTGGTGAATGGTTCGGGGGGTATTGCGGTGGGCATGGCCACCAATATCCCCCCCCACAACCTGAATGAAGTGGTCGATGCCTGTCTGCATCTACTGAAAAACCCTCAGGCCACGATTGACGAGTTGATCGAAATCATCCCGGCGCCCGATTTCCCCACCGCCGGCATCATTTATGGCACCAGCGGGGTGCGCGACGGGTACCGCACCGGTCGCGGCAAGGTGGTGATGCGCGCCAAGTGCCACTTTGAAGACATCGACAAGGGCGCCCGCCAGTCCATCATCGTCGACGAAATCCCCTACCAGGTGAACAAGAAAAACCTGCTCGAGCGCATGGCCGAGCTGGTTCACGAGAAGAAGATCGAAGGCATCAGCCACATTCAAGACGAGTCCGACAAGTCGGGCATGCGAGTCGTGATCGAGTTGAAGCGTGGCGAAGTGCCCGAGGTGGTGCTGAACAACCTGTACAAGCAGACTCAGCTGCAAGACACCTTCGGCATGAACATGGTGGCGCTGATCGACAACCAGCCCAAGCTGTGCAACCTGAAGGATCTGATCGCGATCTTTCTTGAGCACCGCCGCGAGGTGGTCACCCGCCGCACGGTGTTCGAGTTGCGCAAGGCGCGCGAGCGCGGCCACGTGCTCGAAGGGCTGGCCGTGGCGCTGGCCAACATCGATGAGTTCATCGAGACCATCAAGACTTCGGCCACCCCGCCCATTGCCAAAGCGGCGCTGATGAGCAAGTCGTGGGATTCGTCCCTCGTGCGCGAGATGCTCTCGCGCGCTGAAGGCGAAACCCCGGGCGGGCGCGAAGCCTTCCGGCCTGAGGGACTGCCGCGCGAGAACGGCATGCAGACCGATGGACTCTATCGCTTGTCTGATGATCAAGCGGGCGAAATTCTGCAAATGCGCCTGCAGCGCCTCACCGGCTTGGAGCAGGACAAGATCGTCAACGAATACAAGGACGTGATGGCGCAGATCGCCGATCTGCTCGACATCCTGGCCACGCCTTCACGTGTGACCACCATCATCTCCGACGAGCTGCAAGCCATCAAGCTTGAGTTCGGCCAAACCAAGGTCGGCGCGCGGCGCAGCACCATCGAGCACAACGCGCAAGACCTGGGCACCGAAGACCTGATCACGCCGACCGACATGGTGGTCACGCTCTCGCACACCGGCTACATCAAGAGCCAGGCGCTGAGCGAATACCGCGCACAAAAGCGCGGCGGGCGTGGCAAACAAGCGGCGCAGACCAAAGAAGACGACTGGATCGACCAGCTCTTCAGCGCCAACACGCACGACTACATCCTGTGCTTCACCAACCGCGGCCGTGTCTACTGGCTGAAGGTGTGGGAAGTGCCGCAAGGCTCGCGCAACTCGCGCGGCAAGCCCATCGTCAACATGTTCCCGCTGCAGGCCGGCGAGAAGGTGAACGTGGTGCTGCCGCTGACCGATGGTTTCCGCAGCTTCCCGGCCGATCACTACATCTTCATGGCCACTGCACAAGGCGTCGTCAAGAAGACCTCGCTCGATGAATTCAGCAACCCGCGCAAGGCCGGCATCATCGCAGTCGACCTCGACGAGGGCGACTACCTCATCGGCGCGTCCCTCACCGACGGCAAACACGACGTCATGCTCTTCAGCGACGGCGGCAAGGCCGTGCGCTTTGACGAAGACGATGTGCGCGCCATGGGCCGCAACGCCCGCGGCGTGCGCGGCATGGACCTCGGCGAACGCCAAAGCGTGATCGCCATGCTGGTGGCTGAAGACGAAACGCAGAGCGTGCTCACGGCGACCGAAAACGGCTATGGCAAGCGCACCAGCATCGTCGAGTACACGCGCCACGGTCGTGGAACCAAAGGCATGATCGCGATCCAACAAACCGAACGCAACGGCAAGGTCGTGGCTGCGACCCTGGTTCGTGCCGAAGACGAGATCATGCTGATCACCGACAAGGGTGTGCTGGTGCGCACCCGAGTTTCTGAGATCCGCGAGCTGGGTCGTGCCACCCAGGGCGTGACCTTGATCGCACTGGACGACGGCGCCAAGCTCAGCGGCCTGCAACGCATTGTAGAAAACGACGCCAACCCGGACTCGGGTGACGACACCAACCCTGAAAGCACCGAAGAATGAAGCGCCTCGCAGCAATGAAAAACCTTCTCGGCGTGGCCTTGCTGGCGGGCGCAAGCTTGGCTCAAGCCCAGGCTCAAGCACCGGCCCAAAGCATTCCCGGCGCGCCCCCCAGCGCCGCCAAGAAAGAACTGGTGCAACGCCTGCTGATCTTGCAGCAGCCTTCGATTGAAAACGTGGGGCGTGATTTGGCCGAGCGGCCTGCCCGGCAGCTCGCGGCAGATGCCGAACAGGCGTTGATGACCCGCGTGCCTGCCGAAAAGCGCGAGGCTGCGGCCAAGCAAATCCAGGAGCTACTGCGCAAGTACGGCGAAGAATCGCTGGCCGTGGTTCGCGACCGCACCAGCAAAATCAACCAAGCCAACCTCGCGCCGATGGTCGACGAAAAATTCAGCGAAGAAGAGCTGCGTCAGCTGCTGGCCTCGCTGGAGTCTCCCGTCTTCAAGAAGTACCAGCAGAACCAGCCGGCCATGGTCTCGACCTATGCACAAACGCTGGTGAAAGAGCTCGAAGCGGCGCTCACTCCCAAGCTCCAGACCCTGGAGCAAAGCGTGGTGGCAGCTCTCGGCATCACGCCCACGGCCGCAGGCCAACCCAAGGCCGCCAAGCCAGCTGCTGCTGCGGGGTCCAAGCCTGCGAAGAAATGACGACCCAGAGTCCTTGTTCTCCGGTCGTGGGTCGCCGATGGCGCTAGGCTGCGTGCGAGAATTTGCCCCACGCCATGGCTGATGCTTCCCACCCACTCCACGCCGACCTGCAGCGCCTGCGAACGCAGATCGATGAGGCAGACCGGGAGTTGCTCGCGCTGCTGAACCGGCGTGCCCGGTTGGCGAAGGAAGTGGGTGAAGCTCACAAAACCGCAGAAGGCCAGGTCGCTTTCCGACCCGAACAAGACGCGCAAGTCATTGACCGTTTGAAGGCCGGCAACCCCGGCCCCCTGATGCAAGACAGCGTGGCGCCGATCTGGCGCGAGATCATCTCGGCCTGCCGCGCCCTCGAAACACCCACCCGCGTGGCCTACCTGGGCCCGGCGGGCACCTTCAGCGAAGAGGCCGCGCTCGGTTTTTTCGGCTCAACGGTGGTCAAAGTGCCATGCGCCAGCTTTGACGAGGTGTTTCACCTGACGGCCACGGGCGCCGCCGATTTTGGCGTGGTACCGGTCGAAAACTCGACCGAAGGGGTCGTCACCCGCTCGCTCGACCTCTTTCTCACCACGCCGCTGTTCATCGTCGGCGAGACCAGCCTCTTCGTTCAACACAACCTGCTGCGGCGCGCGCCGTCGCTCGATGGCATCGAGGCCGTGTGTGCCCACCCGCAGGCCCTGGCGCAGTGCCACGGCTGGTTGAGCGCCCACCTACCCAACGCCGAGCGGCGCCCGGTGGCCAGCAACGCCGAAGGCGCCCGCCTGGCCAGCACCGACACCAAGCTGGCCGCCATCGCCAGCACCCGCGCCGGCGGCGAATTCGGGCTGAACGTGATCGCACCCGCCATCCAGGACGAAGCCAACAACCGCACGCGCTTCGCCGTGGTGACCCACCCGCAGCGCCACCCGCAGCCCCGTGCTTCCGGCCACGACTGCACGAGCCTGGTGGTGTCAGTCACCAACCGGCCCGGCGCGGTGCACGACATGCTGGTGCCGCTCAAGGTGCATGGCGTGTCGATGACACGCTTCGAGTCACGCCCTGCCCGTTCGGGCCAGTGGGAGTACTACTTCTACATCGATCTTCAGGGCCACCCCGACCAACCCCACGTGGCCACCGCGCTGCGCGAGCTGCGCGAGGCCTGCGCCTTTTTCAAGTTGCTTGGCACCTACCCGATCGACGTTCACTAGAGATGAAACTCCCATATCGCTCCGCTCCTGTCCCGCGAAGGGGCGCCAACTCGACGACCGGGCAAAGCCCGTTCCGTGAGTTGTTGCTCAATGGACGCGTCGCTTCGCTTGCGTGGTTCGGCTACTGCGAAGGAAACCATGTTTAACCAACTGGGTTTGATTGGTTGTGGCCTGATGGGCGGCTCGTTCGCGCTCGCCTTGAAGCGGGCCGGGCTCGTCAAACGGGTCATTGGCTACAGCAAGTCGCCCTCCACCACCGAACGCGCCAAGAAGATGGGCGTGATCGACGACACCGCCGAGTCGGCGCTGCTGGCGGTGTCGGGCTCAGACATCGTGCTGCTGGCCGTGCCGGTTTCGGCCAGCGAAGCCACCTTCAAGGCCATTCGCCACATGGTGGAGCCAGGGGTGCTGTTCATGGACGTGGGCTCGACCAAGCGCGACGTGGTCGACGCCGCCCGCCGCGTGCTCAAGGAGCGCGTGTCCTCCTTCGTGCCAGCGCACCCGATCGCCGGCAAAGAGGTCTCGGGGGTGTCGCACGCCGACGCCACCTTGTATGCCGGGCGCCAGGTCATCATCACGCCGCTGCCGCAAACCAATCCCGAGCTGGTGCAAAAGGCCACCGACGTCTGGTCGGCCATCGGCGCGCAGGTGTTGCGCATGACGCCTGAGAACCACGACGCTGCCTTCGCCGCCGTGAGCCACCTGCCGCACATGTTGGCGTTTGCCTTCTTCAACTCGGTGGCCAAGCAGCCAGCGGGGCGCGACTTTCTCTCGCTGGCAGGCCCTGGCTTTCGCGACTTCACCCGCATCGCCGCCAGCGACCCCGAGGTGTGGCGCGATATCCTGATGTCCAACCGCGAAGAGATCCTGAAGCAGTCGATGCGCTTTCGGCACACGCTCGACGCACTGGAACACGTCATCAAGACCGGAAATGCCGAAGCACTCGAAGACCTGATCCGCAGCGCCTCGGACGCCCGCGCCGGCTGGCAAATGGGTGCTGCCAAGCCCGGCTCCTCGCGCTGACCCGCTCGCTTGGCGCCCTCGTGCGCGACAGACTTCTTGCATGTTTACCACGCCGTTTCTCGACATTCCACCGCTGCAGTCCGCCCAGGGCGTTGTGCAGTTGCCTGGCTCCAAAAGCATCTCCAATCGCGTCTTGCTGCTGGCCGGCCTGAGCAGCGGCACGACCGTCGTGCACGACCTGCTCGACTCGGACGACACGCAGGTGATGCTGACGGCCTTGCGCCAACTCGGCTGCGCCGTTGACGCTGCCGGCAGCACGGTTCGCATCACCGGCTTGGGCGGGCGCCTGGGCGTGCGCGAGGCCAGCCTGTTCCTTGGCAACGCCGGCACGGCCATGCGCCCGCTGACGGCAGCGCTCGCGGTGCTGGCCGCCACCCAGGGTGGTGACTTCGAGCTCAAGGGCGTGCCCCGAATGCACGAGCGGCCAATTGGCGACCTGGTCGACGCCTTGCGCCAACTGGGTTGTGGCATCGCCTACCTCGCCAACGAGGGTTACCCTCCGCTGCGGCTGGGCACGGGCACGCTCAACACCCACGCGCCGATCCGGGTGCGCGGCGACGTGTCGAGCCAGTTCCTCACTGCGCTGCTGCTGGCCTTGCCTCTGGTATCGGCCGACAACGACGTCACCATCGAGGTGGTGGGCGAGCTAATCTCCAAGCCCTACGTCGAAATCACACTCAACCTACTGGAGCGCTTCGGCATCCAGGTGCACCAAGACGGTTGGCAGCGCTTTGTCATCCCCCAGGGCAGCGCTTACCGCACGCCCGGTGACATCCATGTGGAGGCCGACGCCTCCTCGGCCTCCTACTTCATCGCGCTCGGCGCCATCGCCGCACAAGATGGCCAGGCCATCCGCATCGAAGGCGTCGGCAGCGATTCGATCCAGGGCGACATCCGCTTCATCGACGCCGCCCGCGCCATGGGCGCGGACATCACAAGCGGCCCCGGCTGGCTGGAAGTTAAACGTGGCCAATGGCCCTTGAAGGCAATCGAGCTCGACTGCAACCACATCCCCGACGCCGCCATGACCCTGGCTGTGATGGCGCTGTATGCCCAGGGCACCACGCGGCTGACCCACATCGCGAGCTGGCGTGTCAAAGAAACCGACCGCATCGCGGCCATGGCCACCGAGCTGCGCAAGCTCGGCGCCGGTGTGACCGAAGGTGCCGATTTCATCGAGGTCACGCCACCCACAGACTGGCGTGCCGCAGCCATTCACACCTACGACGACCACCGCATTGCGATGTGTTTTTCGCTCGCGGCCTTCAACCCACCGGGCCTCCCCGTTCGCATCCTCGACCCGCGCTGCGTGGGCAAGACCTTCCCCGACTATTTCGAGGCCCTTTTCAGCGTGGCCCACTCCAGCACCACCTACATCCCAGTCATCACCATCGACGGCCCCACCGCCTCCGGCAAGGGCACGTTGGCGAGCGCCGTGGCGCAGCAGCTGGGCTACCACTTTCTCGATTCAGGGGCGCTTTACCGCGCCACGGCGCTGGCCGCCATGCGCGCCGGCATCCCTGAAACCGATGAAGTCGGCCTGGCCCGCACCGCTGCCGGGCTGCAGCTCAAGTTCACCGGCCAACACATCTGGCTAGAAGGTGAAGAGGTCAGCGACCAGTTGCGCCGCGAAGACGTGGGCGCCATGGCCTCCAAGGTGTCGGTCTGGCCGTCGGTGCGCTCGGCCCTGCTGGCACTCCAGCTGGCCCACCGCCGCTTGCCCGGCTTGGTGGCCGACGGGCGCGACATGGGCACGGTGATTTTCCCCGGTGCCGACCTCAAGGTTTTTGTCGTCGCCAGCGCCGCCGTGCGTGCCGAACGGCGGCATAAGCAATTGATTTCTAAGGGAATTTCATCTAATATCGACAGTCTTCGCGCCGATTTAGAGCTGCGCGACGCGCGTGACCAGTCACGCAGCGTCTCCCCCTTGAAGCCGGCAGAAGATGCGATGGTGCTGGACAACTCGGCGCTCACGGTCGACCAATGTGTCGCGGTGGTGCTGGATTGGTGGCTACACCGCCAGCCGTTCGGCTGAGTTCCTCAACAGAGGGGCGTCCGAACAAGAGCCCGCTGCTCTCCCTCCTGTGCTGCATGCACGCCAGGGCAGCGGATTTCAAAACCTAACCCGCAACTGCCAAGTTGCACCCGGAAAACCTCATGCCTCAAGCACAAACCGCCGCCCCCGTTGGGATGGAATCTTTTGCCGCCATGTTCGAAGAATCTCTGAACAAATCAGAGATGCGAACCGGCGAAGTCATCACAGCCGAAGTGATTCGCGTTGAGCACAGCTTCGTAGTGGTCAACGCTGGCCTCAAGTCTGAAGCCTACGTTCCCATTGAAGAATTCAAGAACGACCAGGGTGAACTCGAAGTTCAGCCTGGCGATTTCGTCTCGGTGGCCATTGACGCCGTCGAAAATGGCTACGGCGACACCATCCTGTCGCGTGACAAAGCCAAGCGCCTCGCGTCCTGGCTGTCGCTCGAAAACTCGCTGGACTCCGGCGAGTTCGTGACCGGCACCGTCAACGGCAAGGTCAAGGGTGGCCTGACCGTCCTGGTCAATGGCATCCGCGCCTTCCTGCCCGGCTCGCTGCTCGACACGCGCCCTGTCAAGGACATGAGCCCGTTCGAGGGCAAGACGATGGACTTCAAGGTCATCAAGCTCGACCGCAAGCGCAACAACGTCGTGTTGTCGCGCCGCGCTGTGGTTGAAGCTTCGATGGGCGAAGAGCGCAGCAAGCTGCTGAGCACCCTGTCCGAAGGCGCCATCGTCACCGG
>JBBRFR010000031.1:0-17862 GCA_038241485.1 Burkholderiales bacterium | reverse complement strand
ACGCCCTGATCGTGTACGACGATTTGTCCAAGCAAGCCGTGGCGTACCGCCAGGTTTCACTGCTGTTGCGCCGTCCACCGGGCCGCGAAGCCTACCCGGGCGACGTGTTCTATCTGCACAGCCGCCTGCTGGAGCGTGCGGCTCGTGTGAACGCCGACTACGTCGAAGCCTTCACCAAAGGCGAAGTCAAGGGCAAGACGGGTTCGCTCACCGCCCTGCCGATCATCGAAACGCAAGCCGGCGACGTGTCGGCGTTCGTTCCGACCAACGTGATCTCGATCACCGATGGCCAGATCTTCCTGGAGACCTCGCTCTTCAACGCTGGCATCCGCCCCGCCATCAACGCCGGTATCTCGGTGTCGCGCGTGGGTGGCGCAGCTCAAACCAACCTCATCAAAGGTTTGTCGGGCGGCATCCGCAATGACTTGGCGCAGTACCGCGAACTTGCCGCGTTTGCCCAGTTCGCGTCTGACCTCGATGAGGTCACCCGCAAGCAGCTCGATCGCGGCGCGCGCGTGACCGAACTGCTCAAACAATCGCAGTATTCCCCGCTGCCCATCAGCCTGATGGGCGCAACGCTGTTCGCGGTGAACAAGGGCTACCTGGACAACATCGATGTGAAGCAAGCTCTTGCATTTGAGAGTGGCCTGCATCAGTTCCTGAAGACCAGCCACGCCGACCTGCTTGCCAAGATGGAACGCGACGGTAAGAAGTGGGATGCCAAAGACCCGAAGAGCGATGACAGCCCGGAAAAGGCAGCTTTCAAGAAGTCCTGCCAGCAGGGTGAGGCCGACCTGAACGCCGCGGTTGCCGCCTTCAAGAAGTCCTTCGCTTGAGTCATGACTGACTGGAGCTAAACATGGCAGCAGGAAAAGAGATACGCGGCAAGATCAAATCGGTGGAAAACACCAAGAAGATCACCAAGGCCATGGAGATGGTTGCCGCCTCCAAGATGCGCAAGGCGCAGGAGCGCATGCGCCAGGCGCGCCCGTACGCTGAGAAGATTCGCAGCCTCGCGGCCAACTTGGGGCAGGCCACGCCCGAGTACAAGCACCCGTTCATGGTCCAGCACGAAGGCGTCAAGACCGCCGGTTTCATCGTGGTGACCACCGACAAGGGCTTGTGCGGCGGCTTGAACACCAACGTGTTGCGCGCCGTAACCCTCAAGCTCAAGGAGCTTGAGGCCGCTGGCATGAAGAGCGAAGCCGTGGCCATCGGCAACAAGGGCCTGGGCTTTCTCAACCGCATTGGCGCCCGCGTGGTGTCACACGCCACCCAGCTGGGTGATCGGCCGCACCTCGAAACGCTGATCGGCCCGGTGAAGGTGCTGCTCGACGCGTATGCCGAAGGCAAGCTGTCGGCTGTGTACCTCTGCTACACCCGCTTCATCAACACGATGAAGCAGGAGTCGGTGGTGCAGCAGCTGCTGCCTCTGACGGCAGAGAGCATGGCCGTCGACAAGGGCCAACATGGTTGGGACTACATCTATGAGCCCGACGCCCCCTCGGTGATCAACGAACTGCTGGTTCGCTACACCGAAGCCCTGGTCTACCAGGCGGTGGCCGAAAACATGGCCTCGGAGCAGTCTGCGCGCATGGTGGCCATGAAGTCGGCCACCGACAACGCAGGCAGCGTGATTGGCGAGCTCAAGCTGGTCTACAACAAGACCCGGCAGGCGGCAATCACCAAAGAACTGTCCGAGATCGTGGCCGGCGCGGCTGCGGTTTAAGAACCAAGAATTCGATTTTTCTCTAAGGATACGAACATGGCTGACGGCAAAATTGTTCAGTGCATCGGCGCGGTGGTGGACGTTGAGTTCCCCCGCAACGCAATGCCCAAAATTTACGACGCATTGAAGCTGGAAGGCTCGAACCTCACGCTCGAAGTGCAGCAACAGCTGGGCGACGGCGTGGTGCGCACGATTGCTCTGGGTTCTTCCGACGGCCTGCGCCGCGGCCTGATGGTGAAGAACACCGACAAACCGATCATGGTGCCGGTCGGTCGTGCCACGCTCGGCCGCATCATGGACGTGCTCGGCGACCCCATCGACGAGCGCGGGCCGGTGAGCCAAGAGCTCACCATGTCCATTCACCGCAAGCCGCCAGCGTATGACGAGCTGAGCCCGTCGCAAGACCTGCTCGAGACTGGCATCAAGGTGATCGACTTGGTGTGCCCGTTTGCCAAGGGCGGCAAGGTCGGCTTGTTCGGCGGCGCCGGCGTGGGCAAGACCGTAAACATGATGGAACTGATCAACAACATCGCCAAGGCGCACAGCGGCCTGTCGGTGTTTGCCGGTGTGGGCGAGCGCACCCGTGAGGGCAACGACTTCTATCACGAGATGTCGGACTCGGGCGTCGTGAACCAGGAGAACCTGGCCGAGTCGAAAGTGGCCATGGTCTACGGTCAGATGAACGAGCCCCCGGGTAACCGACTGCGCGTGGCACTGACCGGCCTGACCATCGCCGAATCGTTCCGCGACGAAGGCAAAGACGTTCTCTTCTTCGTCGACAACATCTACCGCTACACGCTGGCCGGTACCGAAGTGTCAGCACTGCTGGGCCGCATGCCATCAGCTGTGGGCTACCAGCCGACGCTGGCCGAAGAAATGGGCCGTCTGCAAGAGCGCATCACCTCGACCAAGGTCGGCTCGATCACCTCGATTCAAGCTGTTTACGTTCCCGCCGACGACTTGACCGACCCGTCGCCCGCCACCACCTTCGCCCACTTGGACTCGACCGTGGTGCTGTCGCGCGATATCGCTTCGCTCGGCATCTACCCCGCTGTGGACCCGCTCGACTCGACCTCGCGCCAGCTCGACCCGAACGTAGTCGGCGAAGAGCACTACAACACCGCCCGTGCGGTGCAAGGCACGCTGCAGCGCTACAAAGAGCTGCGCGACATCATCGCCATTCTGGGCATGGACGAGTTGGCCCCGGAAGACAAGCTGGCTGTGGCCCGCGCGCGCAAGATCCAGCGCTTCCTGTCGCAGCCTTTCCACGTGGCCGAGGTGTTCACCGGCTCGCCGGGCAAGTATGTGCCGCTGAAAGAAACCATCCGTGGCTTCAAGATGATCGTGGCCGGCGAGTGCGATTCGCTGCCCGAGCAGGCCTTCTATATGGTTGGCACGATTGATGAGGCCTTCGAGAAAGCGAAGAAGATTCAGTAAGCCTCGCTTCGCTGACCTCTTTCAACGCTCCAAGGAAAACACATGACAACCCTGCACGTAGACGTCGTCTCCGCCGAAGAGAGCATCTTCTCGGGCGAAGCGAAGTTCGTCGCCTTGCCGGGTGAACTGGGCGAGCTCGGGATCTACCCGCGCCACACACCCTTGATCACCCGCATCAAACCGGGCGCGGTGCGCATCTTGCGCGCCGACACTGGCGAAGAAGAGTTCGTGTTCGTGGCCGGTGGCATTCTCGAAGTGCAGCCGGGCACGGTCACCGTGCTCGCCGACACCGCCATCCGCGGCAAGGACCTGGACGAAGCCAAGGCCGTCGAAGCGAAAAAGCTCGCCGAAGAAGCTCTGAAGAATGCCAGGAGCGACATCGACCTGGCCAAGGCACAAAACGAACTGGTGGCCCTGGCCGCCCAGATCGCTGCGCTGCGCAAGTACCGCAAGAAGTAAGCCTCGCTGCGGACACCACGCCGCGCACCCTGGGCCCGCACCTGCATCGCAGCTGCGGGCTTTTTCACGCCGAGCCTCCTCAGGGCTTGGCCCTGGGCTGGGCCGCAGCGGGCATCACCATCGGTTTGAGGCCACCACAGTCGGCGCCCAGCCACTTGGCCTTGATCGTCATCTTGGTGTTGCGGGCCTGGCCTTGCATCGTCATCTCGGTGTTGCTTTTGACGGTGTAGCTCTCGGGGCCGTCGAACACCGCTTCGCCTTCAGTCACCGAAGGGGGCTGGTTGCAGACCGACTTCCACTTCCAGACCTTGCCGCTGCGTGAGCTGAAGTCGGTTTTGCATTTGCCCTCGTCGCCCTGCCACTTGCCTTGATCGAGTGACTCGCGGGTCTGGCACATCTTGATCACGCCGGCGCCGCCGCTCATGTCGACACCGTGCTGCTTCATGTTGGCTTCCATGCGCTTGCGCATCTCGGGCGACATCTTTTTCAGGTGCTCACTCATGTCGGGCGCTTTCTGGCCGTCGATCTCGCGCTCGTTTTGCATTTGCCACAGGCCGGGCTTGATGGGCGGCACGGTTTGGGCCTGGGCGGCAGCGCAACAGGCGAGCAGGCTGGTGAAGGTGACGAGATGAGCGCGCATGGTTCTCTCCAAAACGGTGGAAGGTGCTGGCGTCTACTGGATCACAGGTGCGTCGGGCAGTTCATTGGGATTTGCCAGGTGGGCGGCGACGGCGAAGTGCTCTGTCAGCATCGCACCCACCGAATCCACCGCCGCGTTCAGGCCCGCCTCGTACTGGCCGGCCTGGAAGGCGACCGCCATGCCATCGGTCAAGGCGTGCCACTGCGTCGCCTGCACATGGCGGTTCAGACCACGGTCGGCCACGATCTCGATGCGGTGTTCGGCCAGCAGCAGGTAGATGAGTACGCCGTTGTTGTGCTCGGTGTCCCACACCCGCAGCTTGCCGAACATGGCCACCGCACGCTCGCGCGCTGACGCGCCCCGCCAGAGGTAAGACCACGGCAGACCGGCTTCCACGCAGAGGCGGATCTCGCCGCTGTGCTGCCGCTCGCTGGTGGCCACACGCTCTTGCAGGCGATGCAAGGCCTTGGCGTCGAGCGCGCGCCGCACGTCGCTTTCGTCGAGCCAACGGTGTTTGAAGATGCGCAGCCAAAGGTTCATCACAGCGCCCGCCCGGCCGCCCGAAGGGCGATGTGCGCCCCCTCGGGGGGCAACGAATGAAATGAGCGTGGGAGTTTCATTTTTACCAGTCTCCCCCGGCACCACCACCACCAAAGTCGCCTCCGCCGCCGGAGCTGAAACCGCCACCGCCTGAGCCGAAACCACCGCCGCCTCCACCGCCGCCCCAAATCACGGGCCCGCTGCCACCACCGCGCCGCGAGCCGATGCCAAGCACACCCACCAGCACCAAAGCGACCAGCCCAGCGCCACCGGCAATCAACAAGCTGGTCGACAACCACCAGCCGAGCCCACCCGCCGCCACGGCCGTGCCGAGCGAGCCGAGCTTGCGGCCCAGCATGCCGGTGAGCACCGCGCCCAAGACAGGCACCGCCACGAAGAAAAAGATCGCCATGTCTTCGAAGTTGAAGCCGCTGTCAGCGCTGCGCTGCGCCGTGCCACGCTGGGTCGGCTCGGGCAGGGCTTCGGTGCCGATGCGCTGGGCCAGCCTGTCCACCGCAGCATTCAGGCCACCGGCAAAGTCACCCGCACGAAACGCCGGAGTGATGCGGTCGGTGATGATCTGTTTGGCCGCCAGGTCGGGGATCGCGCCTTCGAGCGCTTTGGCCACCGTGATCCACACCTTGCGGTCGTTCTTGGCGACCACGATCACCACGCCGTCGCCCACGTCCTGGCGGCCGAGCTTCCAGGCCTCGCCCACACGCTGCGCGTAGGAGGCGATGTCCTCGGGCAAGGTCGTCGCCACCATCAACACCACCAGCTGCGAGCCGCGCTCGCGCTCGATGGCGTCGAGCTTGGCACTGAGTGCCTGCACCTGCGCGGGAGTGAGCGTGCCGGTCTGGTCGATCACACGGCCCGACAGCGGCGGCACCGGCAACACGTCTTGCGCCTGCAGCGGCGTTGCCACCGCTGCCAGCAGCCACGCCAGGCAGACCAGAAGCCAGCGCATCACGCGGTCTTCCTACTTGGCGCCCGGCTTGTCGAAGTTGACCGCCGGCGGCGCGGAAATCTCCGCTTCGTTCTGCACCGTGAAGCTGGGCTTTGGCGCGTAGCCGAACACCATCGCGGTCAGATTGCTCGGGAACTGGCGCGCCAGCACGTTGTAGTCGGCCACCGCCTTGATAAAGCGGTTGCGCGCGACGGTGATGCGGTTCTCGGTGCCTTCGAGCTGCACGCGCAAATCCTGAAAACCCTGGTTGGCCTTCAGGTTGGGGTAGTTCTCAGTGACGACCAGCAGGCGGCTCAGTGCGCCACTCAGCTCGCCCTGCGCCTTCTGGAATTTGTTGAAGGCTTCGGGGTTGTTCAGCGTTTCGGGCGTGACCTGAATGCTCGTCGCCTTGGCACGCGCTTCCACCACCTTGGTCAAGGTTTCTTGTTCGAAGTTGGCCTCGCCTTTGACGGTGGCGACGATGTTGGGGATCAGGTCGGCGCGCCGCTGGTACTGGTTGAGCACCTCGGACCAGGCGGCCTTGGTCTGCTCATCAAGACGCTGGAAATCGTTGTAGCCACAGCCACTGAGAGCCAGTGCCGTGACAAGAGCGAGAGCGGCGAGCCAGAGCGAGCGAATCATGAGGTGTCCTTCCAGGCAGGTGACGGGGTGCATGCTACCCCGCGCACAAGGTGTGGGCCTCATCGGGCAATTCAAGAGGCAGGGCGATACTGGCGCCCATGGCACCGATCCAAGACGCCTTGCGCGCCGGCCACGCGCCCGCCAGCCCACGCCGCCGCGCCGGCCCCGGCGTGTTGGTGGCCGGTGGCGGCGGAGCCCTCGGCTCGGCGCTGCTCGAGCAGCTGCTCGCAGCGCGCCAGTTTGCGCAGGTGAGCGTGCTGGTCACCCAGCCGCTGCAAGCTGCGTTGCGCGGGCTGGTGCCGCTGATGTGGACAGACGACGCCCCCGTGTCGGCCGCACCAGACCACACCGCCGTGGTGGTGTTCGACCGCGAGCGTGGCGTCAACGGCCGCGAAGAGGCGTTCTTCAAACCTCAGCCCGATCAACTGCCCACCTTGGCGGCCACCTTGTATGCGCGCGGCGTGCGCCACCTGCTGGTGGTGATGCCGCACACCCAGGGCGGTTTGCCCGACGCCTTAAAACGCGGCCTGGCGAGCCTGGACGAACACACCGTCACCACGCTGGGCTTTGACCACCTGGTGTTCATGCGCTCGGCGCAGGCACCCGGCGACCAGCGTCACGACCACCCCGCGCAGCGCCTGGCCCACTGGATGCTCTCCCAGCTGCAGATGATGGTGCCGCAGCGCGAGCGCCCGGTGCGCGCATCGAAGGTCGCCGAGTTCGCCGCGCAGCTTGCGGCGCAGCTCGCGGCCTCACCGCCAGGCACACGCGTGGTGCCGCCAGAGGTGGTTTGGGCGGCCTCCCAAACCAGCCACGCCGGCCCGATCGCCAGCGGCTGGCTCAGCGCCCAGCCGCAGCCTGAGACGCCGCCACACCCATCGCGGCTTTGAGTGCCCGGCGCGGTGGTGACCAGCGGGTCGCCGCCTTCAACAAGGCCTCACGCTCGCGCCGCGCCAGCGGGCGCAAATGGTCGGCCACCCAGGCCACCCGCTCCACGTTCACCTGCCCGTCACGCGCCAGTTGCGCCAGCTCACGGTCGGGGTTGTGCAAGAGGGTGGCCAGCCACACCGCTTCCATCGGTGACAACTCGCTGGCTGGCTTGTTAAGGTAGTGGTGCGCCGCCGCGTGCGCGCCACACTGGCCGTCGCCCCAGGGCGCCATCGCCAGGTAGAGGTTGAGCAGCCTTGCCTTGCCGAGTGTGCGGTCGAGTTCAACGGCATAGAGCAGCTCGCGCAGCTTGCGCCCGTGGCTGCGGTTGTCACCGGTGTAGAGCAGCTTGGCGAGCTGCTGCGACAAGGTGCTGGCGCCATGCAGCGCCTCACCCCCGCGCTGGTTGCTGGCCCAGGCCGACAAGATCTCGCTGAGATCGAAACCTGGGTGTTCATGGAAGTGCTGGTCTTCGGCCGCGATCACGGCGCGCGGCAACCAGGTGCCGAAGTCACCCGCTTCGCCGCACGCCGGCTGCGCATTCAACAAGGCTTCGGTGCTCAGACCGCTGACAAACAAGCCCTCGATGCGCGGCTTGATCGTGAACTCGTGCGAGGGCAGGCGCCACTGCGCCTTGAGGTTCAGGCGGCCCTCGACACGCGCCCGCGCCAGCTCGGGCAGCTGGTGGCGAAACAGCGCGAACGCGCGTTGCACCGGCTCGTCAACCACGCTGAAACTCAACACCAGCTGCTGCCGCTCGATGCGCGAGGCCCAGCGCCCTTGCAGTGCATGCGGTGCATCACCGAGCGCAAACGTGCCTTGCAGCTTCATCGCCATGTCGGGCACCACCGTGAGCTCGACACGCGACAGGCGGATCGGCTCAGACCCCAGCTCACCCAGGCTCAGCGTGCAAGGCGCACACACCGCGCGCCAGGTGTTGGGTGCATGGACGGCCTGCCATTGCACCCGTCCATAGGGTGTGTTGAAACTGCGGCCTTCGAGCAGGCGCAGCGTGATCGGGTGGCTGGCAATCTGCAGCGCCGCCGGCACGCTGATCTCGCGCGACAACGGCCCGATGCGCACGCTGTGCGTCCAGTCGCCCGGCGCTGGGGTGAGCGAGCGCAACACCACCGCCACCACCAAGGCCCCGCTGAGCATCAAGCCCAGCAGCAGGCCGAGACAAACCTTGATCCACTTGTTCACAGTGCCCTCGCTGTGGTTATCGCCTGCCAAGGCCCGGTCGACTGGCCCAGCTGTGCGGCCCAAAACCAGCTCGATGCGTCGGTGAACGCGTCACCCCGTGCATCGACGATGCGTTCGCACACACGCTGGCGCTGGCCGTTTCGTTCGGCGATGAAACAGCGCCACAGGCGCTGTTGTGCATCACGCTCCAGCTGCGCTTGTTGAATGCGGTAGCCGAGGCCGCGATAACAGTCGGCCGCCGGGTGCAGCATGCGGGTGGGCTGGCGCACCTGGCGCAGCACCACGACCTGCTCGCCATCGGTGAGGCGCGCGATGTGGCCAGGGAAGCGCGACGCAAACCGCCTCTCGACCGCGCTCAGCGCGAGTGGCCGCAGTGCGTTGCCCTCCCACACCGTGGGCCACTCGGGCGACTGCATCGAGGCTTCGGCGTCGGCAGGCGAGAGATGCGCCAAAGGTGCGAGCGCACACACCATCAGCAGCGAAGCCCACGCCGCCTTGCCCACCCAGCCCCCCAACAATCCATCAAACAGCCGCATCACGGCCTCCACGCACCACCGCCACCACGGCCGCACACACCATCACCAACACCACCAGCCCCACCCCTTGGTGCACCGCCTCGGACACCTGCTCGCGCTGCGCCTCCAACGCCACCAGCACGCTGTTGCGCAGCACATTGCCCATCAGAACCAGCACGCCCACCCACGGCAAACGCGCCAGCAGCTGCCGATCGCGCAGGCCGCTGAACGCCGCCACGGCACAGGCGCAGAAGTACGCCATCCACACCATCTGCACTCCTGAACAGGGCGCGTCGACGACGATCAAACGCCCTTGCACCGTCATCGAGCTGCCGCTGCGTTCGGCCGTCATGCCCACGAGCTGCAGCAGCCAGGTGCTCAGCTGCGCCGTCACCACCCGCAGCGGGTAGCCGGCATAAAACTGCAATGACGACACCACCGGCAGCGCAAGCACCGCCAGGCCCGCCATCGGCAACACCGCGTGGCCCGATGGCATCAACGAGCGCAGGCCGGCGGCCATGGCCAGCGCCGCCAACAGTGCGCCGATCAGGGGCGGCAGATAGAAGCTCGCCAGCGTGGCCGCCAGCGTAGCGCCCATCGCGGCGATCAACCACGCGGGCTTGGGTGAGGCACGCAACTGCGACTCCAGCCTGAACACCACCACCGCCAAGGCGGCGAGTGCGGCCAGGCCCAGCGGGTCGTCCGACCCATCGGCCACACGCGCGGCGGCCCAGCGCCAGTGCGGCCACAACGCCGCCGCTTGCAGCGCCAGCCAGACCAAGGGCGACAGAGCGTCCACGCGGCCCAGCCAACGGCCTGCGGGGTGGGTGGAGACAACAACAGCGCTCATGGCATCACACCCGACGGCGACGCGACCACGCGGTGGCCGCCACGATGCCGAGCACCAGCAACAGCGACACCCACACGGCTGGCTCCGGCGTGCTTGGCACCTCGGCACCAATCGCCGCATTGCTGACGCCCTCGGGCATCGGTGAAGGCTGATCCACACTCGGCATCAGCGCCGGGTTGGGGTTGCGCAAACGCTGGTCGACCGCGATGAAGCTGGTGTACTGCGTGAGCAGGCCGTAGTTCAAACCCAGCTCGGTGATCGCCGCTTTTTGCGTGCTGCCCCCTTCCAGCGCCTCCTGGTCACTCATGGCCGCTATGCGCTGGCGGGCCCACAGGTGGCGCAACGCTGACGCGTTGACGTCTTCCCGGCCACTGGTGCCGAGTTCGTTGCGGTACTGGCCCTCGGCAGTGCGGCCTTCGACGATGAGCTTGCTGTGGATCGGTAGACCCGTGCTGCTGGCATCGGCGCGCCATTTGCCAAACACCACCACCGGGCGGCCACCCAGCACGTCGGGCAGCTGCGCGGGCTCCACGTCGTACACGTCCAGCCCTTCGAAGCGGGCTTTCACCTGCGTGAGCACTGGCGCCTCGATGATCTTGCGCAGGCGTTCGGCTTGCGCTGCGGCCTGCTCGGGTTTGGTGACGATGAATGCCTCACCCTGGCCCGCACGCGCCATGCCTTCGATCAGGTGGCGGTTGACGCTGCTGCCGATGCCGAAGGCAAACACATTCGCCTGACTCAGGCTCTGGCGAATCAACTGAAACACCTCGGCCTCGACGCTCACATAACCGTCAGTCACCACGATGATGCTGCGCGACACCTCTTCGGCCTTGGGCAAGGCGACCACCCGCTTGATGGCCGGCACGATCTCGGTGCTGCCGCTGCCGCCCATGGCGTTGATGGTTTTGATGGCCTGGTCGATGTTGGCGCGGGTGGCCGGCACCGAGGCAGGCGAGAGCATGCGATTGCTGCCCGAGAACAGCATCACGTTGAAGGTGTCGCTCGCGCGCAGGCCGCCGATCAGGTTGCGCAGCAGCACTTTGGAGGTCTCCAGCGGGTAGCCGTGCATCGAGCCCGAGATGTCGACCACGAAGACGTAATCGCGCGGGTTGATCTGCTTGCTGGCGATCAACTTCGGCGGCTCCACCATCGCCAGGAAGAAGTTCTCGCCGCCGTCGTCGGCGCCGCGAAACAGCATCAGCCCCGACTCGATGCGCTCACCCGCCAGGCGGTAGTTCAAGATGAAGTCGCGGTTGTTGGCTGGCTTTTCCGAGGCCTTGAGCGATACGGCCGCGTGCTGCGTGCCCGCGCCATCGACCATCACGTCATGCGACGGCGAGGCAATCTCTTTCAGCGTCACCGGCGTGGCCAGCGTGACGCGGATGTTGAACGTGGTGGCCGAGGGCTCACCGCTCTTCAGGTAAGCGCCGCCGATCGCATGGCCATTGAAGGCCGCACGGTCCGGGCTGTTGTAGCGCGGGCCGACCACGGTGGGGAACACAAAGCCGTAGATCGCGTCACGCGGCGTCAGCAGCTCGGTGTAGCGCAGCTCCACCGCCACGTCGTCGCCGGGCAAGATGTTGGCCACGTTCATCTCGAAGATGTTGGGGCGCTGCTGCTCCAGCAAGGCGGCGGTCTTGCCCTCGGCCTTGGCGGCCTGGTATTCGATGCGCGCTTGCTGTTTTTCTTTGATGCGCGCGGTGAGCAGGCGGTCGCCCAGGCGCACGTTCATCGCATACACCGCCGCCTGCGTCGAGCCCGGGAAGATGTAGCGCGCTTCGATCGGGCGCTGGCCTTCGTTGCGATAGTGCTGCGTCACCGTCACGTCGGCGATCACACCGACGATGCGCACCTCAACCTGGGTCGACTTGAGCGGCAGGCGATCGGTGCCCGGCTCGTGGCTGTTGACTGCAAAGTACGGGCTCTCGCCAGGGCGTGCCTCGGAGTCGTCGGCGTGCGCGGGCGACCAGAACAACATCAGCACGGCTGAAAACAGCGAGAGTGCGATACACCACAGCACACGGCCTGCGCTGGTGAGTGGGTTCAGAGGGGCTCTGTTGTCAGAGCGCAGCGGGCGAGGCATGGCAGATTTCTCCTTAGCGGCACCACCAACACAGTGGGCATGGCGACAAGGATCGGGCGCGGGTGAGAAGCGCGTTTGAAGCCTGATGGGCGCTGTGTGAAGCCTGCGTGAACTGGCGAGGCTGGCCGATACTGGCGGCGCTTCACAACCCTTTTTCACACCGCCCCAGAGGAGACCCCAGATGAAAGTAATTGCCTTGTCCTGCGCCCTGCTGCTGGCCGCCAGCCCCGTGTTCGCCGCCAAGTCTTGCGACGAACTCAAGACCGAGATCGCCGCCAAACTCGACGCCAAAAGCGTCACCGGCTACACGCTGGAGATCGTGGCCAACGACCAGGTGGCTGACCGCAAGGTGGTCGGCAGCTGCGAAGGCGGCAGCAAGAAGATCGTCTACGCCAAGGGCCCGTGAGCGCGCGCCCTACTGGTTGAGGGGCAGCGACACCGTGGCAATCGCGCCACCCTCGGCCGCGTTGCGCAGCGTGACGCGGCCTTCGTGCAGCTCGGCAATCTCTTTGACGAAGGGCAGGCCGAGGCCGGTGCTTTTTTTGCGCGTCTGCGGCCGGGCCAGCGAGTAGAACTTTTCGAACACCTTGTCTTCGGCGTAGTCGGGGATGCCGGGACCCTGGTCGCGCACCGTCAGGTGCACCGTGCGGCGCTGGCGCTGCAGCGCCAGCGTCACGGTGCCGCCGGGGGGCGAAAAGTCGAGTGCGTTGTCGACCAGGTTGGACAGCGCCCGTTGCAGCAAGAAGGCGTCGCCTTCGACCGTGGCCTCGCCCTCCCCGGCCTCTAGCACGATGTGCAAACCACGCGCCTCTGCCGCGGGCTGCGCGCTCGCAGCGAGTTCCTGCAGCAGGTTCCGCAAGGCCACCGGCGCGGTCGCATCGAGGCTGCGCCGTGATTCAAGCGCGGTCAGCTCCATCATGCGGTCGACCAACTCCTGGATGCGTTGTGTCTCGCGCGCGATGTTGGCCACAAAACGCGCCCGGTCGGCGTCGGGCATGGGCTCTTGCAGCAACTCGGCCGCACCACGAATGGCCGAGAGCGGGCTTTTCACTTCGTGCGTGAGGGTCTGCACATAATCGGCCACGTAGCTGCGGCCGGCGAGTGCGTCGCGCATCTCATCAAACGCCGCCCGCGCCGCCCCCAGCGCACGCCGGCCCAGGCGCGGCAGGTTGAACGAACGCTGCGCCCGCACAAACCGTGCGTAGTCGGCAAACACACCAAACGGCCGCACCAGCCACACCGACAAGATCACCACCAGCAGCACCACCGCCACCACCGAGATGGTGCCCACCAGCAGCGTCTTGCGGCGTGCCGCCTGCACAAACTGGCCGAAGCTTTGCACCGGCTTGCCCACGCTGACCGCGCCGATGATCTGGTCGGCCACACGAAGGGGCACCGCCACGTACATCACCGAAGTGCGGGCGTCGTTGTCGACATCGGGCGAGGTGCGCGCGCCGTATTCGCCCCGCAGCGCGCGCTTGACGTCTCGCCACTGCGAGTGGTCAGCGCCGAGTGCTCGGTTGGTGGAGTCGAACACCACTTGGCCACCGCGGTCGACCACGGTCAGGCGCAGCTCGACCCGCGTTTTCTCGAAGCCGTAGATGTCGGCCTTGAAGCGCTTGGCGTAAAGCGCCTGGAACACCGGGCCCAGCGCATCGGGCTGCAGCGTGCCGTCGCGCGACACACCTTCGACCAGGGTGGCGAGCAACTGCGCCGTCTCCACCAACGACTCTTCGGCCGACTCGCGGTAGCGCGGGTCGATCTCTTCGAGCTGGCGGTACATCAACAGGCCGACGCCCACCACATAAGCCAGCAAGATGCCCAGGAAGATGCGTGTTCGCTTGGTCAAACCGCGCCCTTTCCCGTTCGCCCCGAGCCTGTCGAAGGGCCCTTCGACAGGCTCAGGGCGAACGGAGGGGGTGACACCCTTTTACGCCGGCCGCGAAGCTGGCAAGTCTTCCGCCAGCGCATACCCGCTGCCACGGTGGGTGCGAATCGGCTCCAGCGTGGGCGCCACAAGTTTCATCTTGGCGCGCAGCGTTTTCACGTGGGCGTCGACCGTGCGGTCTAGGCTGTCGGAGTCGTCCCACACCTTGTCGAGCAAGGTGTCGCGGCTGAACACATGGCCGGGGCGTGAGGCGAGCGTCTGCAAGAGCCCGAACTCGTAGCGCGACAACTCCAGCAGCGCGCCATAGAAGCGGATCTGCCGCTTGCCTTCGTCCACCACCAGCGGCAGCGTGGGCGCCACCGGCGGCGGCGCGGGTGGCTTGGCGCTGCGCCGCAAGATCGAGCGCACCCGCGCCACCAACTCACGCGGCGAAAAGGGTTTGGCCACGTAGTCATCAGCCCCCAGCTCCAGGCCGACCACACGGTCGATCTCGTCGCTGCGGGCGGTGAGAAAGACCACCGGCACGTCGGTGAATTCGCGCAGGCGTTTGAACACCTCGAAGCCACTGGTGTCGGGCAGGCCCACGTCGAGGATCACCAGGGCCGGTGGCTGCAGCTTCAGTTGCGCCAAGGCCTCTTCACCGGTTGCCACCCAGGCTGGCTCGAAGCCCTCCGTGCGCAATGCGTACTGGAGGGTGTCGGCAATCCCGGGTTCGTCTTCGACGATCAGTACACGTGGCTTCATTCGGCCGGCAAGAAACCTTCGATGGAGAGATAGCGCTCGCCGGTGTCGTAATTGAAACCCAGCACCGTCGCGCCCTTGGGCAGGTCGGGCAGCTTTTGCGCAATCGCCGCCAGCGTGGCGCCCGACGAGATACCGACCAACAGGCCCTCTTCACGCGCCGAGCGGCGTGCGTATTCACGCGCCGCTTCGGCCTCGACCTGGATCACGCCGTCGAGCAAATCCACCTGCAGGTTCTTCGGGATGAAGCCCGCGCCAATGCCCTGGATCGGGTGCGGGCTGGGCTTGCCGCCGCTGATGACGGGCGAGGCGCTCGGCTCCACCGCAAACACCTTCAGCTTGGGCCACATGGCTTTCAGCAACTTAGCGCAGCCGGTGATGTGGCCGCCGGTGCCCACACCGGTGATCAGCGCCTCGACGCCGCTCGGGAAGGCCGCCGCAATCTCTTGTGCCGTGGTGCGCACGTGCACGTCGATGTTGGCCGGGTTGTCAAACTGCTGGGGCATCCAGGCGCCCGGGGTTTCGGCGACCAGCTCGGTGGCTTTGGCGATGGCCCCGTTCATGCCCTTCTCGCGCGGGGTCAGCACGAAGCTCGCGCCGTAGGCCAGCATCAGGCGGCGGCGCTCGATGCTCATGCTCTCGGGCATCACCAGCACCAGCTTGTAGCCCTTGACGGCGGCCACCATGGCCAGGCCCACGCCGGTGTTGCCCGAGGTCGGCTCAATGATGGTGCCGCCGGTTTTGAGCACCCCACTTTGTTCGGCCGCTTCGATCATGGCCAGCGCGATGCGGTCTTTGATCGAGCCGCCGGGGTTGGCGCGCTCGCTCTTCACGTACACATGGTGTGTGCTGCCGAACAGGCGGTTGATGCGGATGTGCGGTGTGTTGCCGATGGTCTGCAAAACGTTTTGAGCAAGCATGGGTGTCTCCTAGGCAAGGAAGCAAATTATGGGCGTGATTGAATCAGCCCCAAAGGGGCGCCGTCCGGCTTGAGGCGGCCCGGTGCCGGACATAATCCGCCGATGGCTACCCCACTACAAAACGACAGCTTTCTGCGCGCCTGTTTGCGCCAGCCCACCGACCACACGCCCGTTTGGCTGATGCGCCAGGCGGGCCGCTATCTGCCCGAGTACCGCGCCACCCGCGCGCAGGCCGGCAGCTTCATGGGCCTGGCGACCAACACTGATTTCGCGACCGAGGTGACGCTGCAGCCACTGGAGCGCTACAAGCTCGACGCGGCCATTTTGTTCAGCGACATCCTGACCGTGCCCGACGCCATGGGCCTGGGCCTGAGCTTTGCGCTGGGCGAGGGACCTAAGTTCGCCTCGCCGGTGCGCGACGAAGCGGCGGTCGCCAAGCTCGAAGTGCCCGACATGGCCAAGCTGCGTTATGTGTTCGACGCGGTGGCCTCCATCCGCAAGGCCTTGAACGGCCGCGTGCCGTTGATCGGCTTTTCAGGCAGCCCCTGGACGCTCGCTTGCTACATGGTCGAAGGCGCGGGGTCTGACGACTACCGCCTGGTCAAGACCATGCTTTACAGCCGGCCCGACCTGATGCACCGCATGCTGAAAGTGAACGCCGACGCGGTGGCCACCTACCTCAACCTGCAGATCGAAGCCGGCGCCCAGGCGGTGATGATTTTCGACAGCTGGGGCGGCGTGCTTGCCGACGGCGCCTTCCAGACCTTCAGCCTCGACTACACCCGCCGCGTGCTGGCCCAAGTGAAACGCGAGCACGAGGGCCAGCGCATTCCGCACATCGTCTTCACCAAGGGCGGTGGCCTGTGGCTGGAAGAGATCGCCGCCACCGGCGCCGACGTGGTCGGGTTGGATTGGACGGTCAACCTCGCCAAAGCCCGCCAGCGCATCGGCCACTTGGCCGCGCTGCAAGGCAACCTCGACCCCAACGTGCTGTTTGCGTCGCCCGAGCAGATCCGCACCGAGGTGCAGAAAACCCTCGACAGCTTCGGCCCCTGGCACCAAGGCGACGGCTTGAACGCCGGCCACATCTTCAACCTGGGCCATGGCATCAGCCAGTACACACCGCCCGAGAGCGTGTCGGCGCTGGTGGACGCGGTGCATGAGCACTCACCCCGGCTGCACACCCGCCGCTGAATGCGGTTGCACTTGGTTGCAGTTTTTCGAAACGGGGGACAGGGCTTTCCCCGTGAGCAATCACTCAGGGCTTGACTTATCCCCAAAAGCTTGAAAGTGACGGTTCTGGGCGCACTCTCGTGCATCGCGGCCTCACTATTCCAAAATGGCTTGCTAAGTCGTTGATTTTATTGAGGTCGCCAATTGCTCACAAAGTAAGCAACGCCGTGCTAGGCCCCAAAAACCAACGATCTAGCTGCATTTTTTGCAGGTTTCCCACAAAGTTATCCACAGCAGCCGTGGAAAGCTTCAAAAGCCTTTGAAAATCAGACACTTAACGCTGTTCTCTCACCAAGGTCTGAACTTTGCCCGCTAACTCGACGCCAGCGCGACATGGATGAGCCGCAGCGCCTTCGCGTCGCGGTTGATGCCCCGGCCCACAGCGGCCTGCAAAGTGCGCTCGACTATTTGAGTGAGCGCATGCTCCCACCCGGCACCTTGGTGCGTGTGCCACTGGGCAGGCGAGAAGTGGCGGGGGTGGTGTGGCCGGGTGAAGTGTCAAACGAACCTTCCCTCGCTCTCAAGCCCGTCACCCAGGCGCTGCAAGCCTTGCCACCCTTGTCAGCCCGCTGGTGCGAGCTGATCGGTTTTGCCGCCTCGTATTACCAGCGCGGTGTGGGGGAAGTGGCCTTGTCGGTGCTACCGCCCGAGCTGCGCAAACTAGACGACGCCCAGCTCGCCAGCCGCATCACGCGCCTGCACAAGGCCATGGACAAAGCACCCGCGCCGGCCAGCACCGCACCCACACGCCCCGAGTTGACCCCCGACCAGGCCGCCGCACTCGCCCGCCTGGCCGAGCTCAGCGCCCCCGGCAGCGCGCCGGTGGTGCTGCTGCACGGCCTGACCGGCAGCGGCAAGACGGAGGTGTATCTGCGCGCCGCCGAAGAGGCGCTCGCTTCAGGCCGCCAGGTGCTGGTGCTGGTGCCCGAGATCAACCTCACGCCACAGCTCGAAGGGCGTTTTGGCGAGCGCTTCTGCCAGGGCGCCACCCCGCGCCGCATCGTCTCGCTGCACAGCGGCCTCACCCCGGCGCAACGGCTGAAAAACTGGCTGGCCGCTCACCTGGGCCTGGCCGACCTGGTGCTGGGCACACGGCTGGCGGTGTTTGC
>JBBRFR010000030.1:0-18323 GCA_038241485.1 Burkholderiales bacterium | reverse complement strand
CCTTGCGCACCGGCAAAAGCACCCAGCCCACCATTGGTGTGTGGGACATGGCGGTGGCGCTGCCGGCCGAGCAAAAGGGCACGCACATGTCGCGCTTCGTGGCCTGGCTCGATGCGCTGGGCAGCGAGCCGCTCGACGTGGTCGCGCTGCGCACGCACTTCATCGCCATGCTGGAAAAGCTGCACGCCACCGAAGGGCGCGTGGAAGTGCGTTTCCCCTTCTTCATCCGCAAGCGCGCGCCGGTGTCGGGTCTGGAGAGCCTGCTCGACTACCAGGGCAGCTGGGTGGCCGAGGCAGTGAATGGCGTCACCACGGTGTGGTCGCAGGTGCTGGTGCCGGTGAAGTCGCTGTGCCCCTGTTCCAAAGAGATTTCAGACTACGGCGCCCACAACCAGCGCTCGCACGTGATCATTCGCGCCGAGCTGCTGCAAGACGTGGCTTGGTCCGAGCTGGTTCGTTTTGCCGAAGAGTCGGCCTCCAGCGAAATCTGGCCCATGCTCAAGCGGGCCGATGAAAAGTGGGTCACCGAGCGTGCTTACGAGAACCCGAAGTTCGTGGAAGACCTGGTGCGTGATGTGGCGCTGCGGCTGAACGCCGATGCCCGCATCGGGCGCTACAGCGTGGATGTGGAGAATTTCGAATCGATCCACAACCACAGCGCCTACGCCCGAATCGAACGTTAGCTTGGGGCGCAGCCCGAACGGTTGAAGGGCGAGCTCTCTGATCCCCTCAGGTAGCATCCGCGCACTTATGAATTGGCCTTACGAACTTCAAATCGGCTGGCGCTACACGCGCGCTGGCCGCGCCGGGCGGCGCAACGGCTTTATCTCCTTCATCTCCGGCGTGTCGATGTTGGGCATTGCGCTCGGCGTGGCGGCGCTGATCATCGTGTTGTCGGTGATGAACGGCTTCCAGAAGGAAGTGCGCGACCGCATGCTGTCGGTCATCGCCCACATCGAGGTGATGGACGTGCAAGGCGGTGGCCTGGCCGACTGGCAAGCCACGGCCACCCAGGCCCGGCAAAACCCGCAGGTCATTGGCGCGGCGCCCTTTGTGGCCATGCAGGCGCTGATTGCACGCGGTGACGACATGCGTGGTGCCGTGGTGCGTGGCATTTCGCCGAACGAAGAAGCCAGCGTCACCGACCTTGCTGCGCAGCTCAAAGACACCACGCTTGCCAAACTCACCCCCGGCGCCTGGGGCATCGTGCTCGGCAGCGAGCTGGCCCGATCGCTGGGTGTGCGAAGCGGCGACAGCGTCACCATCGTGGCGCCCGGCGGCCAGTTCACGCCAGCGGGCGTGGTGCCGCGGCTCAAGCAGCTCACCGTGGTGGGCACCTTCGATTCGGGCCACTACGAATACGACAGCACGCTCGCCTTGATCCACCTCGACGACGCGGCCCGGCTGTTTCGCGCCGAAGGGCCGACCGGTGTGC
This sequence comes from Burkholderiales bacterium, assembly GCA_038241485.1. GTDB lineage: Bacteria > Pseudomonadota > Gammaproteobacteria > Burkholderiales > Burkholderiaceae_C > Rhizobacter. Next base: position 16,888 of record JBBRFR010000030.1, on the reverse strand, counting down.
AGCTGCGGTTGAAAGACCTGCATCAGGCGCCACAAGTGGCCGCCGAGTTGTCGGCCCAGTTGGGCCCCCAGGTGATGGTGCGCGACTGGACACGCACCAACCGCAACTGGTTCTCGGCCGTGCAGCTGGAGAAGCGGCTGATGTTCATCATCCTCACGCTGATCGTCGCGGTGGCCGCGTTCAACCTTGTGTCCACCCTGGTGATGACCGTCACCGACAAACGTGCCGACATCGCCATCTTGCGCACGCTCGGCGCGAGCCCGCGCTCGGTCATGGGCATTTTCATGGTGCAAGGCGCGGCCTCGGGTGTGATCGGCACGCTGGCCGGCGTGTTGTTCGGCCTGTTGATTGCCTTCAACGTCGGCGTGATCGTGCCCTTCATCGAGAACCTGCTCAACACCAGCTTCTTGCCGGGCAGCATTTACCTCATCAGCACCATGCCCAGCGAGCCACAGGCGGCTGACATCGTGCCCATCACCGTGATCTCGCTGGTGCTCTCGTTCGTGGCCACGCTGTACCCGAGCTGGCGTGCCAGCCGCGTGCAACCTGCCGAGGCGCTGCGTTATGAATGAAGCCGTGATCCAGGCGACCGGGCTGCACAAACGTTTCACCGAAGGTGGGCTCGATGTGAACGTGCTGCAAGGGGTCGACCTCACCGTGCAGCGCGGCGAAACGGTGGCCGTTGTGGGCGCCTCGGGTTCGGGCAAGAGCACGCTGCTGCATTTGCTCGGCGGGCTGGAAGCGCCGACCCAAGGCCAGGTGCGGCTCGCCGGGCGCGACTTCTCCGAAATGAGCCCCTCGGCCCAGGGTGAGTGGCGCAACCAGCAGCTCGGCTTTGTCTACCAGTTCCACCACCTGCTGCCGGAGTTCACGGCGCTCGACAACGTGGCGATGCCCTTGCGCATTCGCCGCATGCCCAAGCCCGAGGCGCGCGAACAAGCGCGTGCGGTGCTGGCCCAGGTGGGCTTGGCCGAGCGGGTTGATCACCGGCCATCGCAGCTCTCGGGCGGCGAGCGCCAACGGGTCGCGATTGCGCGTGCGTTGGCCGGGCGGCCGGCTTGTGTGCTGGCCGACGAACCCACCGGCAACCTCGATCGCCGCACCGCCGATGGTGTGTTCCAGCTGCTGCTCGGCCTGGCGCGCGAGCAGGGCATGGCCTGCGTGATCGTCACCCACGACGAGTCGCTGGCGGCGCGTTGCAGCCGGGTGCTGCACCTGACGCTGGGCCAACTGGCGCTGTGATCAGCCCCGCAGCAGGACCACCACGTCTTGCCCTGCGGACACCGGGCCGCCTTCGCGGCAACCCACGCGCAGCACCGTGCCGCTGCAGGGTGCGTTGACGCTGAATTCCATCTTCATCGACTCCACCACCAGCAGCGGCGCGCCTTCTTCGACGCGCTCGCCTTCTTTGACCAGCAGCTTCCAGACGCTGCCAGTTACCTGCGTGGCCACGGCCTGCGCGTCTTCGGGCAGGTCGCCTTGCGGCGCGGCGGCGGGCGACAGGTCTTCGCTCACGTACTCGGCCTGACCGGCGGCACGCCAGCGTTCGCGTTCGGCATCGAAGGCGGCTTGCTGACGTTGTTTGTGCTGTGCGATGTCGTCGGCGTGTTCGATCAGCAAGCGGCGGTAGTCGTGCAGCCTGAAGGTGCCAGGTTCGATCTTCAAGCGATAGCGGCCCGCCGGGAAGTCGCGGCGAATTTGCAGCAGCTCATCCGGTGACACCGGGAAGAAGCGCACCTGATCGAAGAAGCGCAGCAGCCAGGGCTTGCCGGGCTCGAACTCCAGCGCGCCGCTTGTCGCATCACGCCAGCGGTTCCACATTTGCAGCGTGCGGCCGACAAACTGGTAACCGCCCGGCCCTTCCATGCCGTAGACGCACATGTAGGCGCCGCCGATGCCCACCGCGTTTTCGGGCGTCCAGGTGCGCGCCGGGTTGTACTTGGTGGTGACCAGACGGTGCCGCGGGTCGACCGGCGTGGCCACCGGCGCGCCGAGGTACACGTCACCCAGGCCCAGCACCAGGTAGCTCGCGTCGAACACGATGCGGTGCACGTCGGCGATCGACTCCAGCCCGTTGATGCGCCGGATGAACTCGATGTTGCTCGGGCACCAGGGGGCGTCGGGCCGCACCGACTGCATGTACTTCTCGATCGCGAGTCTTGTGGCCTCGTCGTCCCACGACAAGGGCAACCAGACGGTGCGCGTGGGCACCTCCAGGGCGTCGGTGCGCGGCAAGGCGTGTTCGGCGGCGAGCAGCTGCTTGAGCAAGGTGTCGCGCGACAGGCGCTGCGGGTCGTAGTGCACTTGCAGCGAGCGAATGCCGGGCGTGAGGTCAATCACGCCATCAAGCTGCAAAGCCTGCACGGCTTGCATCAACGCATGGATGCGAAAGCGCAGTTCCAGGTCGAGCGCCATCGGCCCGTATTCGACCAGCAGGTAGCGGTCACCCGCCTGGCGGATCACCATCGCCGGTAGGTCGTCGCCAGCTTCTTCGGTCACCAGCACAGGCGTCATCGTGGTGGCGACCTCGGTGGCGTAAACGCCTTCTGGCAACTCCGGCAGTGGTGCCTTGAGCGTGCTGACCAAGGCGTCTTGTGCGGCTTGCAGTGCCGCCGCTTGCTCAAGCGTCAAACACTGGAAGCGGATGGTGTCGCCCGGGCGCAGTTGCCCCAGCTTCCAGCGCTCGGCCGCCACCACCACCGCAGGGCAGACGAAGCCGCCCAGGCTGGGGCCGTCAGGGCCCAGGATCACAGGCATGTCGCCGGTGAAGTCGATGGCGCCGATGGCATAGGCGTTGTCGTGCAGGTTCGAGGGGTGCAGGCCCGCTTCGCCCCCGTCGGGCCGCGCCCATTGCGGCGTGGGCCCGATCAGCCGCACGCCGGTGCGGCTGGAGTTGTAGTGCACCTGCCAGTCGGTGCCGAAGAAGATGGCGATGTCGTCGGGCGTGAAGAAGTCGGACGCGCCGTGCGGGCCGTAGAGCACGCCGATGTCCCAGTGGTGGGCATAGCGTGGCACCTGCTCGGCACCTATCTTTTGCACCGCATCGACGGCCTCGCCGTCGATGTGCAGCATGTCGCCCGCGCGCAGCGCCCGCCCGCCGTGGCCACCAAACTGGCCAAGGGTGAAGGTGGCGCGGCTACCCAGGTAGGTGGGCACGTCAAAGCCACCACGCACGGCCAGGTAGCTGCGTGCGCCGCCACCCACCACGGCGCCGAGCTTGAGCACGCTGCCGGCGCGCACGTCATGCGCAGCCCACAGGGCGAGCGGTGCGCCATTGAGCGTGCAGGCCATCGCGGCGCCGGTGACGGCTATCGTGCAGTCGCCATGAAAACGCAGCGTCGGCCCGGTGAGCGTGCATTCGAGCGCGGCGGCGGTGGCGGCATTGCCGACCAGGCGGTTGGCCAGGCGCATCGCCAGGTCGTCCATCGGGCCCGAGGGCGGCACGCCCACGTCCCAGTAGCCGGTGCGGCCGGGCCAGTCTTGCACGGTGGTTTGTACGCCGGGCTCCATCACCTCCAGCGCCTGCAGCTGCCAGCGCAGCTCGCTCAGGGTGCGCGTGATCACGCGGCCCTGCTCGAACACGGGCGATGCAGCCACCGCGCGCAGGTAGCGCAGGTTGGTCTCGATGCCGGCCAGGCGTGTGGCGGCCAGCGCGTCGCGCAGCTTCAGCACGGCCGCCTCACGTGTCTCGGCGGTGACGATCAGCTTGGCCAGCATCGGGTCGTAGTGAGAAGGCACGTCGGTGCCCGTTTCCACCCAGCCGTCGACGCGCGCATCGCCCGGGAAGGCAACCTCGGTCAGCACCCCCGCACTGGGCTGGAAGTTGCGCGCCGGGTCTTCGGCGTACAAGCGCACCTGGATCGAAGCGCCACCCGGCGTGGGCGCCGTCATGTCGAAGGTTTCGCCGCGCGCGAGCTTCACCATCCAGGCCACCAGGTCGACGCCTGTCACCTGTTCGGTCACACCGTGCTCCACCTGCAGGCGCGTGTTGACTTCGAGAAAGTAGAAGGCGCCGCTGGCGGCGTCGAGCACGTATTCCACCGTGCCGGCCGAGCGGTAGTTCACGGCCTGGCCCAGGCGCACGGCGGCCGACAGCAGGGCCTCGCGTGTGACGGGCGCGAGGTGCGGGGCAGGGGTTTCTTCAATCACTTTCTGGTTGCGCCGCTGCGCCGAACAATCGCGCTCGCCGAGGGCCACCACCTGGCCGCGGCCGTCGCCGAAGAGCTGCACCTCGATGTGGCGCGCTTGCTCGACGAATTTCTCCAGGAACAGGCCGGCGTCTTTGAAGTTGGCGCGGGCCAGGCGCTCGACGGCCTCCCAGGCGGCTGCCAGCTCGCTGGCATTGCGCACCAGGCGCATGCCGATTCCGCCGCCACCGGCGGTGCTCTTGAGCATCACCGGGTAGCCGATGCGCTCGGCCTCGGTGGCGGCTTCGTTGGCGTCGGACAAGAGCCCGCTGCCTGGCAACAAGGGCACCTCGTGCTGCATCGCCAGCTCACGTGCGCTGTGCTTCAGACCGAAGGCGCGCATTTGCGCACCAGTCGGGCCGATGAAGTTGATGCCGGCCGCTTCGCAGGCGTCGGCGAAGGCCGGGTTCTCGGAGAGAAAACCGTAGCCGGGGTGGATGGCACCCGCGCCCGTTTGGCGGGCGGCGGCGAGGATGCGCTCGGCATCGAGGTAACTCTGCGCCGCCGGTGCGGGCCCGATGCACACAGCCTGGTCGGCCAGGGCCACGTGGCGCGAGTCGGCATCGGGTTCGGAGTACACGGCCACCGACTTCAAGCCCAGGGCCTTGAGCGTGCGGATGATGCGGCAGGCGATGGCACCGCGGTTGGCGATCAATACGGTGTCGAACATGGGCGTCCCCTGGAGGTGAGGGCGAGTCGTCTCGCCGTGTCAGGTGCGCGGCCGGGTCGTCCCGGCTGCTTCACCGCCGTTCGCCCGGAGCGGTGTATTCGTCACGACGCCCCGCAAGGCGTAGGCAAGAAGCGGGTACCCCACCACCGTTCGCCCTGAGCCTGTAGAACGGTAAGCGCAGTGCACGACGCACCCTTCGACAGGCTCAGGGCGAACGGGGATAGGGAGCCGTTTGCGGCAATTTAGGCCTTCGCAAGTCATTGATTTGCAACGACAAAAAAGCTGTTTCTTGAAAGCCTGTTGAAGGGCGCGCCGTGCACTGCGCTGGCTTCGACAGGCTCAGCCCGAACGGGAGATGAGAGTCAGTCCCACACGATGAATTCGACGGCTGTCGGGTTGTAGCCGTTGCAGGGGTTGTTGAGCTGCGGGCAGTTGCTGACGAGCATCCACACAGCCATCTCGGCGCGCAGTTCCACGTATTTGCCGGGCGCCGACACGCCGTCTTCGAACTTCAGGCCGCCAGCCGGCGTGACCGGCACGTTCATGAGGAAGTTGATGTTGGGGAACAGGTCGCGCTTGGTGATGTCGATGCCGATGTCGGCCAGCTGCAAGGCGGTGAGAAAGTTGTCGCGGCAGCTGTGCATGTATTTTTTCTGCAGCGCATAACGCACCGTGTTGCTCTCGCAGGAGCAGGCGCCGCCGAGCGTGTCGTGGCGGCCGCAGGTGTCGGCCACGATGCTCAGCATCGGCCGGCCGTCGCTAGAGATGAGTACCGAGCCGGTGCTGAGGTAGATGCCGCCCTGGCGCAGCATGGTGCCGGTGGCGCTGTAGTGCTCGGCGGTGTCGTGGCGGTTGAAAAACAGCGCGTCGATCGCCTGGTTGCCTTCGAGGTCGACCATGCGCAGCGTCTGGCCACGTTGGATCTCCAGCACGAAGGGCTCGCCGGCGGCCACAGTGTGGCGGGCGGTGGCGTTTGCCACGGCGAGCGGGCTTTCCTTGAGTTGTATGGCGGTCATGGGGCGTCCGTTCGTCAAAGGGCCAGCATCTCGGCGTTGTGCAGGGCGCGTGCGTTCTCGGGGCGAAAGGCACGGCAGTAGTCGTCGGCCGGCGCGGGGCCGCTGCGCCAGGCCGCCAGGCCGAAGGTGGCGGGCGCGTAGTCGGGCGACGGGTTCAGCGGGTGCGGTGCGCTGCTGAGCGCCAGCAGCACGTCCATCTCGAAGCGCAACTCCACGGTGGCACCGGCCTTGGCGTGGCCAGGCACAAAGTGGAAGCGGCCCTCGTCATCGACCGTCAACTTGCTGAAGAAGTTGACCGGTGCGATCAGGTCGCGCCGGCCCAGGCCGTGTTTGCCGATCTCGATCAGCAAGCCGGTCTTGCCCGAGCGGTGCATGGCGTTGCGGTGGGCCGCGTATCGGTGGGTGCCGTACTTGGCCTGCATGGCCGCGTCGTCGAGCAGGGCGCCGAAGGGGTCGTGCCAGCCCACATCGTCGCGCGTGATCGAGGCCATGGCGCGGCCCATGTCGCTCATCAGCACGTGACCCCGGGTGTAGTGCGCGGTGTGCAGCGCCTTCACCGTGTCGGGCAGGTTGTAGCGCTCCAGCGGGTTGCGTGCGGCGTAGAGCAGGGCGCTCAGGTTGGCACCCGTGCCGAGCGTGACCAGGCGCAGGCTGCTGCCGCGTGGCAGCAGATACGACCAGTGGCCGCCGCCGGGCAGGGTATCCGACCACATCAGTTTGTCGGCGGGCAGGTCGGGTGCGAAGCGCTGCAGCGCGGGCGCGTCGACCGGCGCGGTGGTCGGTGGGTTGTCAGGGAGGGTGGTGAAGCTTTCCATGCAGGTGTCTCCGTCGATTCAGCTTGCTTGTTGGCTGAGTTTTTCCAGCAAGTCCAGGTCGGTTTTCATGCCCGAGGTCTCGCGAATGCGCTCCAGCACCTGGCGCTTGAGTTGCAAGAACTCAGGCGACAAGCGCATGTCTTGCGTGCGCTTGTGCGACAAGGGCACCTCGTAGACGGTGTCGATGCGCCCAGGCCGCGGCGCCATCAGCACCACGCGGTGGCCGAGGTAGAGCGCTTCTTCCACGTCGTGGGTGACGAAGACGATGGTGCTGCGCTCCTGGCGGTGCACATGGGCGATCAGGTCGTGCATCACCTCGCGGGTTTGTGCGTCGAGCGCACCGAAGGGCTCGTCCATCAGTAGGATAGGCGGGCGGCTCATCAGCGCGCGTGCAATCGCCACGCGCTGCTGCATGCCACCCGAGAGCTGGTTGGGGTAGGCCTGCGCCACCGCCGACAAGCCCATCAGGTTGATCAAGGCATCGGCGCGGCCGGCCGCGGCCTCCACGTCGGCGCTGCTGCGGCCTTCGGTGTGCACCTTAAGCTGGCGCACGAACTTGATGTTGTCGATCACCGTCAGCCAGGGGTAGAGGCTGTAGTGCTGGAACACCATCGCACGGTCCAGCCCTGGGCCGGCGATGGGCGCGCCGTTCACGCGCAGCTCGCCACGGTCGTGCAACTCCAGCCCTGCCAGCGTGCGCAGCAGGGTCGACTTGCCGCAGCCCGAAGCGCCCACCAGGGTGACGAACTCGTTGGCGGCCACATCGAGGTTCACGTCGAGCAGCGCCGGTGTGGTGGCTCCCGCGTAGGTCTTGCCGACGGCGCGGCATTCAATCAGCGCGGTGGTCATGTCAGTGCTTCCCATACAGCCACGGGAACGCACGTTTGTGCGCGAAGCGAAACGCCTGGTCGATGGCCAGCCCGATCAGCCCGATCAGCAAGATGCCAGCGAAGATTTTGTCGGTCTGCAAGAAACGCTGCGCCTTCAGGATCGAAAAACCCAGGCCCGAGTTCGCCGCCACCAGCTCGGCCACCACGAGGAACGTCCAGGCGCAGCCCATGGTCACGCGCAGCGTGTCGAGCAGCGCCGGCTTGGCCGAGGGCACGATCACTTTCTCCAAGATCTCCATGCGCGTGGCACCCATGGTCTGCGCGGCCTCGATCTGCGCCATCGGCACACGGCGCACGTCTTCGGCCACCATCAGCACCATCTGGAAGAAGGTGCCGAGAAAGATGATGGCGATCTTGGCGCCTTCGTCGATGCCCACCCACAACATCACCAGCGGCACGAAGGCCACCGCCGGCATGTAACGCACGAAGTCGGTCAGAGGCTCCAAGAGCGCCTGCACCGCACGCCAGCTGCCGATGAACAAACCCAGGGGCAGCGCGATCACCGCCGACAGCGCCCAGCCCGCCACCACACGCATCACGCTGATGGCGGCGTCACCCAACAGCCCGTCCTCAGACCACCACGAGGCAATGCGCGCCAGCACCTTTTGCGGCGACGGCATGAACACCGGGTTGACGCTGCCGCTGGCCGCGAGCAGCGCCCAGGCGAGCAGCGGCACCACCAGCCCGGTGAAAGCGAGCGCGAGGTACAGGCGACGCGAGATCGCCTGGCGGATCAGCCACATCAGCGGCTCACTTCAGCGCGTCTTGCAGCAGGGTGGCGTCCACGCCCGTGGCGGCATCGGCTGTGCCCTCGATCAGCTTGTGCTCGGTGAGAAACGCGGCAATGGTGGGCGCCACGGCGACCAGTGACTTGGCGTTTTTGGCATCGAAGGCGGCCTTGTTGGCCGCGGCGTCGAAGAAGGCGGTTCCGGGCAGGAAGACCTTGTACTCGTCGGGCTTCATGCTGACCACCTTGGCCATGATTTGCGCGGCTTCGTCGGGCTTGCTGCGAATGAAGGCCTCGGCTTCGAACCAGGCCTTGATCATGCCGACGAGGTCTTTGCGCTTGTCCTTGATTGCTTTCTCTTGCGCGACCAGCAGGTCGGGCACCAGGCCGGGCATGTCTTTGGAGGTGAAGAGCGCGCGGCCTTTGCCACTTTGCTGGATCTGGTTGACCCACGGGTTCCACACCACGGCGGCGTCCACCCGCCCGGCCAGGAAAGCGGCGGCGGCGTCACCCGCGGGCAGGTTGACGATCTTCACGTCGCTCGGCTTCATGCCGTTTTTCGTGAGCGCAATCGCCAGCACGAAGTGCGACACGCTGTACTGCTCCAGCGCCACGCTCTTGCCCTTGAGCGCCGCGAAGTTTTTGATCTTGGGGCTGACCATCAATGCGTCGTTGCCGGCCGAGTTATCGTTTACCAGCACCGCCTTGATCGGGATGCCCTTGGCGAGCGGGCCCAGGGTGTCAGACCAGGTCTGCGAGTTGGCGTCGAGCTGGCCCGACGAGAGCGCCGCGATCGAGTCGGTGTAGTTGGCAAACCAGACCAGCTTCACATCGGCGCCGTGTTTCTTGAACATGCCTTTCTGCTCGGCCACGTACCAGGCGACCCAGCCCGGCCAGTCGGACACGCCGACCTTGATCTCGGCTTGCGCCAGGCGCGGCGTCAACAACGTGGCGGCCAGCGCGGCGGCACCGAAACAACGCGCGAGAGTTTTCAGCGACGAAGAGACAGCAAGAGATGGCATAGGAACTCCACGGTTCGAGGGTTTGGGGCAAGCACGCAGAGAGGGCGCTTCGAGCGAAGCAACACCTCCCGGGCTTTTATCCCTCCGTGGAACCGGGGCCCGAAGGGCCTGCGGCCGGCAGCTCTCGGACCAGACATTGCGAGCGCGCCGCAACCGGAACCCTAGCCACCATGAAGAGCGAACGAATCGCCCTCTCGCCTAAAACTTAGCAGATGTCGTGCCAGCGGTTTCGGCCTTCAACTGGCTTCGGGCGCACCAATTGGGCGCATCGTGCACAGCGTTGAGGCTTGGTGATCGGCTTGGTCGGGCTTTCAGGCCACGCGCCCGAACCACCAGACCGACAGCCCCGCGGCCAGCACCATCAAGCCCGCTGCGGCGGCCGCAAACAGGGCGGTGACCTCGGTTTCTTTCTTCTCGACGATGAGCCGCGCGCTGAGTGACTGGTAGACCTTCTTCAGGTCGGCCGCCGTACCGGCGTAGAAGTATTCGGCACGGGTCAGGTTGGCCACGTTTTTCAGCGTGTCTTCATCGAGCCGCACCCGCATCGACCAGCCTTCGAAGCCGATGGTCTCGCCTTCTTTGGTGCCGATGCCCACCGAATAGATCTTCACGCCGCGGTCGGCCGCCATCTTGGCAGCGTCGATCGGGTCGGGGCCGGTGGTGCGCTGGCCGTCGGTCAACAAGACGATGGCCGCCGAGCTGAAAGAGCCCGGCGCCACAGGCGTGAACTCCTTGGGCGGCTTGTCGCCCGGGCCCAGCGGCATGTTGCGCTGGCCGGTGATCTGCGAGAGGTCGATGCCTGCCTCGGGGAAGATGGTGGCCAGCGACAGCACGATGCCGCTGCCGATGGCGGTGCCGCGCTGCAACTGGAAGCGGTCGATCGCGGCGATGGTGTCTTCGCGGTTTTGCGTGGGCGGCTGCACCACCGCCGCGGTGCCGGCGAACGACACCACGCCCACCCGCACGCTGCGAGGCAGGTCGGCCAGGAAGGCCTTGGCGGCTTCTTGCGCCGCGACCATGCGGTTGGGCAACACATCGGCCGCACGCATGCTGCCCGACACGTCGATCGCGAGGATGATGGTCTCTTGCGCCAGGGGCAGTGTGATCACCGCGGTCGGCCGGGCGCTGGCCAGCAGCAGCGTGGCCAGGGCCAGCAGCATCAAGGTCGGCGGCACGTGGCGACGCCAGCCGGGGCCTTTGCCCATGGCTTGCTTGACGATGGACAGGCTGGCAAAACGCAGCGTTGCCTTCTTGCGCCGAGACAGCAACCACCAGTACAGCAGCACCAGCAGCGGCAGCGCCAGCAGCGACCACAGGAACTCAGGCCACACGAAGGTCATGACAGCCCCTCGTTCACGGAGTACCGTGACCGATCCCCCGAGGGGATGCGGGCCGGCTTGGGGCGGCCCGGCGCTCGGCCCGTGCCGGTTTCGAGTTCCGGACTGGCTGGTTTCAGATGGGCCGGCATGCCACCGCCCGCCGACAAGCGGCTGCGCTGGCGGCGCAGCTCGACAAAACGCATCAGCGTGTCGATCAGGTCTTCGTCGGTCGACAGTTCCAACGCATCCACCCCGGCGCGCGTGAGCGCGGCGCGCAGCTCGGCCTCTTGGTGGTCGGCGGCTTTCGCAAAGCGCTCGCGAAAGCCCGGGTCATGGGTGTCGACCAGCAACTGCTCGCCGGTTTCAGCGTCTTGCATGGTCACCATGCCGAGGTCGGGCAGGGCCATCTCCAGCGGGTCATACAAACGCACCGCCAGCACCTCGTGGCGCTGCGCGAGTTGGGCCAGCGCGTGGCTCCAGCCAGGCGAGCTGATGAAATCGGACACCACGAACACAGTGGAGCGTCGTGGAATCAAGGGCGCGGCGCACTGCAGCAGGTCTTGCAGCCGCGTTTGCGTCTTGGCCTGCGGCGTGGCGTGTTGGCGCATGCGTTGCATCAGGCGCAGCACATGGGTGCGGCCGTTGCGGGCGGGCAGCACTTCATCGAGCGCGTTGCCGTACAACATGGCGCCCACACGGTTGCCGTGGCGGGTGAGCAGGCGGGCGAGCACCGCCACGAACTCGGTCGACACGCTGCGTTTGCTGCGCTCTGAACCGAAGTCGACACTGCCGCTCAGGTCGAGCAGGAACCACGCGGTGAGCTCGCGGTCTTCGGTGAACTGGCGCACATAGGGCTGCTGCAATCGCGCGGTGACGTTCCAGTCGATGTGGCGCACGTCGTCGTGGTGCTGGTACTCGCGCAGGTCGGCGAGATCAAGCCCCGCGCCACGAAAGAGCGTGCGGTAGTCGCCTTGCAGCAGCCCGTCCAGACGGCGGATCACCGTCCATTCGAGGCGGCGCAGGAGGGCGTCAGGCGTGGTGTCGTTCATGGGCCATCGGCTTGTCGGGCTTGGGGATCTTCTGCACGATTTTGTGAATGAGCTGGTCGGCGCTCAGCCCGTCGGCCAGCGCTTCGTAGCTCAGCACCAGGCGGTGGCGCAGCACGTCGTTCACCAGGTCCATCACGTCTTCGGGCAGCGCGTAGCTGCGCCCGCGCAACATGGCCATGGCCTTGGCGCCTTCGATCAGGCCGATGGTGGCGCGCGGGCTGGCACCGAAGTTGATGTATTTGGCCAGCTCGGGCAGGCCGTGCTTGGCCGGCGTGCGGGTGGCACTCACCAGCTTCACGGCGTACTGCACCAGCGAAGGGTCGACATACACCTTGCGGCACTGGTGCTGCAGCTCGGCGAGCTGGGTGGTGCTGGCGATGGCGGAGACGGTGACCGGGTCGCCGGTCACACGCTCGACGATCACAAACTCTTCTTCCTCGCTCGGGTAGTCGACCAGCACCTTCATCATGAAGCGGTCGACCTGCGCTTCGGGCAGCGGGTAGGTGCCTTCGGTCTCGATCGGGTTCTGTGTGGCCATCACCAAGAAAGGCGAGGGCACCTTGTGCGTTTCGCCGGCGATGGTGACCTGGCGCTCCTGCATCACTTCGAGCAGCGCGCTTTGCACCTTGGCGGGCGCGCGGTTGATCTCATCGGCCAGCAGCAGGTTGGCAAACACCGGCCCGAGCGAGGTGGTGAATTCGCCGGTTTTCTGGTTGTAAATGCGCGTGCCCACCAGATCGGCCGGCACCAGGTCGGGTGTGAACTGGATGCGTTTGAAGTTGCCGCGCAGGGCTGTCGCCAGGGTCTTGATGGTGATGGTCTTGGCAAGACCGGGCACCCCTTCAACCAACAAGTGACCCTGCGCCAGCATGGCCACCATCACACGCTCCAGAAAACGATCTTGCCCGACGACAACGCGCTTCACCTCGTACAGGATCTGCTCCATCAAGGTGGCGGTGGGGTTCGGCTCAGCGTTGCTCATGGTGGCTTTCAATCAGAACGGCGGCATGCCCGCAGCAGCGGCCGCGTTTTCGATGGGGACAGCAAACCCAATGCCGATGAAGGTGCGCTGCTCCGACGGGTTGAGGATGGCGGTGACGATGCCCACCACGCTGCCGTCCATGGTGACCAGCGGGCCACCCGAGTTGCCGGGGTTGGCCGCGGCGTCGAACTGGATCAGGTTGGTGAGCTTGCGCTGGCCCTGCGGCGAGCGGAACTCTCGCTTCAGCCCCGACACCACCCCGCCCGACACCGACGGCCCGATGCCAAACGGGTAGCCCACGGCAATCACTTCATCGCCAGGTTGCAAGTCACTGGTGGAGCGCATGGTGGCGGCCACCAGGTCGTCGGGGATCACGCGCGCCCGCAGCACGGCCAGGTCGTTCTCGGTCTGCACGCCCACGATGGCGGCTTCGGACTCGCTGCCGTCGGCAAAGGTGACCTTCAGCCGTTTGGAGCCGGCGACCACATGCAGGTTGGTGAGGATGGTGCCGTTGTCCACGATCACCACGCCAGTGCCTGTCGCATATTTGCTGCGTTTGGGTGAGCCGTCGTCGGAAACAGGCTTCTTCTTGGTCTTGCCCAAAGCCGGGCTGGGTGCATCGTCGATTTCGCTGTCGCCTTCTACCAGCACGATCGACGGTGCGATCGCGCCATAGGCTTTGGCATAAGCCGAGGGCAGGGGGTCTTTTTCGAGCGCGCGGCGCACCGCGGCGTCAATGTGTTGCTGGGTCAGGGGTTGGTGCGTGGGCAGGAAACTGCGTGCCGTCAAGGCGGCCATCGCCATCAACAACAGCCCGACCGCGAGCCAGGCCAAGCGCTCTCGCCGTGGCGCGCGCAGCGGCTTGGTGGTGGCGGGTGCTGGCGGGGCCGCATCGACGGCAAGCGGGGGTGCTGCGGCCTGTCGCGGCGAACGGCTGTAAAGCGGAGCCTTTCTCATGCCTGCCACCTCCACACGGGGTGTTCACGTCGAACCTGGCGCCGGCCGGGAAATGCCTGCCCACGACACGCACACCGTATCACGGAGGCGCCCTTTGTGCACGGCCAAGGCATGATGGCGCATGCCCTGGATCGACACCCACTGCCACCTGGACGCCGCCGAGTTCGGCGCCGACCGCAACGCCGTGGTTTCTCGCGCCCGCGCCGCCGGTGTCAAGCAGCTGGTGTTGCCCGCGGTCGCGCGCGACAACTTCGACACCGTGCGCGCCTTGGCCCATGAGCACGGCCTGGCTTATGCGCTGGGCATCCACCCTTTGTGTGTGAACGATGCCGCAGAAAGTGACCTCGCCGCGCTGCGCGACGCCCTGGCAGCCCACCGCGACGACCCCCGTCTGGTGGCCGTGGGCGAGATCGGGCTGGATCATTTTGTGCCCGGGAACGATCAAGTCAAGGCAGAGCATTTTTATGCCGCGCAACTGAGCCTGGCCCAGGCGGCGGGCCTGCCGGTGATCCTGCACGTGCGCCGCTCGGCCGATGCCCTGCTCAAGCAGCTGCGGCGTATTCCAGTCAGCGGCATCGCCCACGCGTTCAATGGCAGCCAGCAGCAGGCAGACACCTTTGTCGCCATGGGTTTCAAGTTGGGCTTCGGTGGGGCGATGACCTTCGAGCGCGCGCTGCAGATTCGCCGCCTCGCGCAGCGGCTGCCGGCCGAGGCGCTGGTGCTCGAAACCGATGCGCCTGACATCCCGCCGCACTGGCTGTACCGCACCGCCCAGCAGCGCGCCGCCGGCGAAGTGGCGCGCAACGAGCCGGCCGAGTTGCCACGCATCGCCGCCACACTGGCCGACCTGCGCGGCTGGACACTGGCGCAAACCGCACAGGTGTGCGGCGCGAATGCCAAAGCCGCTTTGCCGCGCCTGGCTGCCTTGGCAGATTGAACGGTCGATGCCGACGCAGACGCAGACGCTCCTGCAGGGCCTGAGCCCGGAGATCGACAGCCGCACGCGCCTCGTCGTGCTGGGCAGCTTCCCAAGCGTAGCGTCTTTGCAGGCCGGCGAGTACTACGCCCACCCGCGCAACCACTTCTGGCCGCTGTTGTCGGCGATCTGGGGTGTCGACCTGCGCGCCCTGGCGTACCGCGAGCGTTTGAAAGTGGCGCTGCAACACGGCCTGGGCATCTGGGATGTGTATGCCCATTGCCGGCGCGAGGGCAGTCTCGACAGCGCCATCCACGATGCCGAGTTCAACGATCTGGCCGGTTTGAAGCGGCTGGCGCCGCAACTCCAGGCCATTGCCCACAACGGTGGAGAATCGGCCCGCGCCATGCGCTTCACCCGCTCGCTCGGCGTGGAAGTGCGGCGCCTGCCTTCGACCAGCCCGGCCAACGCCTCCTGGAGCTTCGAGCGCAAGCTGGCGGCCTGGCGCGAAGCCTTCACCACGGTTGGGATTGCATGAAGAAAAAAAGTGACAAGAGCGCCGACATGGCCCCCGCTACCTTGTCTGAGTTTGACGGCGTGCGCTACCTGCACCTTGGCACACCCTGGGTGCAGGGCGCCATGCGTGTGCGCAAGCCGCATTCCATCGAGCTCGACTACGTGCAGCGCATGATGGTGTGGATGCTCTTTCGCGAAGGTGGCAAGCTCACCAAGGGCCACGCCGTGCAGCTGGGCCTGGGCTCGGCAGCCATCACCCGCTTTTGCCACCGCAACCTGCGCATGAAAACCACGGCGATCGAGCTCAACCCGACCGTGATCACCGCCTGCCGCCTGTGGTTTCACCTGCCAGCCGACGACAAACGCCTGAGTGTGCTGAGCCAAGACGCCGCCGACTATGTGGCCGACCCGGCGCATGCCGAAACCGCCGACGTGCTCAACGTTGATTTGTATGACCACGATGCCGCCAGTCCCGTGCTCGACGACCAGGACTTCTACGACGCCTGCCAACGATTGCTGGCCGATGGTGGCGTGATGACGGTCAACTTGTTCGGCCGCGACGCGAGCTTCGAGAAAAGCGCGAGCCGCATCGCCGCCGCTTTCGGGCCCGATGCGGTGCTCTCGATGCAGCCCACGAAAGAAGGCAACACCGTGGTCATTGCGGTGAAGAACCTCAACTTTCCTGACCGCGACCTGCTTGCTGCGCGCGCTGAAAACATTGAAACTCGGTTCGGCCTGCCGGCGCGCAAGTGGTTGCGCATGATTCGCGCCCTCTCTTAGCGGCTACGTGCCAGAGCCCACACCCATGACCACTGCCGCCTCCCCAGCCACGCCTTCCAAGCCCCACAAGCCCACCACCCACCCTGCGGGCCGGCTCGAATGGAAGCGCCTGCTGCGTTGGCTGCTCGAAGACGGCATCATCAGCGCCGCCAACTACGAGCAAACCTCACACCGCTTTGCCGCCGGCAACAGCATCCAGCACCCGCTGGTGCGCCTGGCCAATGCCGAGCTGATGAACGCCAAAACCGGCAAGCCACTCGACATCGAGATGCTCACCGAATGGCTGGCCGGCCACTGTGGCATGCCTTATTTGCGCATCGACCCGCTCAAGGTCGACGTGGGCCGCGTGGCCGATGTGATGTCGATCACCTACGCCGAGCGGCGCCGCGCGCTGCCGCTGCAGTTTGGCCTCAACGACGTGACGGTCGCGACCAGCGAACCTTTCGACCTGGGCTGGGTGCCCGAGATCGAGGCCCACACCCGCAAGGCGCTCAAGCTGGTGGTGTGCAACCCGATCGATGTGGTGCGCTTTACCACCGAGTTCTACACGCTGCAGCGTTCGGTTCGCAACGCCATCAAGACCGGCGAGATGGCGGCCACCGCGAGCTTTGAGCAACTGGTGGAGCTCGGGCGCAGCAACAAACAGCTCGATGCCAATGACCAGGGTGTCGTGCAGGTGGTCGATTGGCTGTGGCAATACGCCTTCGACCAGCGCGCGAGCGACATTCACCTGGAGCCGCGGCGCGACCTGAGCGTGATCCGCTTTCGCATCGACGGCGTGATGCACACCGTCTACCAGGTGCCGCCCGGCGTGATGAACGCGATGGTCGCCCGCGTGAAGCTGCTCGGCCGCATGGACGTGGTCGAAAAGCGCCGCCCGCTCGATGGCCGCATCAAGACGCGCAACACGCGCGGCGACGAGGTGGAGATGCGTCTGTCGACATTGCCCACCGCCTTCGGCGAGAAGATGGTGATGCGCATCTTCGATCCCGACACCACCGTCAAGTCGATCGACGCGCTCGGCTTCGGCGCACACGACGGC
>JBBRFR010000029.1:0-18908 GCA_038241485.1 Burkholderiales bacterium | reverse complement strand
AGCCGCATAGCCGTCCGGCATCACGCCAGCGGCGGCGCTCGACAACTGGAAGGCGCCTTCCATCAACGCCACCATGGCGGCGGCGAGCACCGGCGCAGCGCCGATCGCGCGCTTGCGCTCGGCCAAGCACCGCGCCAGCAGCTGCGTGAGCGCGGCCAGCTCGGCGGCAATCGCCTGCTCATACAAGGCGCGCACCTCGGGCTGGCGCACCGCCTCGGCACCGACCATCACCCAGGCAGCCACCATGTCGGGCGCCGCACCAGCGCCCAGGCCCAGCCGGGCATCGACATAAGCGCGCAGGCGCTCGACCGGGCGGGTGGTGTCTGCGGCGGCCCGCTCGAAACGGCCGCGGGCGAATTCCATGATGGCCTTGACCAGCTCGACCAAGATCTCCTGCTTGCTCTTGAAGTGGTAGTGGATCAGCCCCGGCGTGAGCCCCGCCTCGCGGGCAATCGCCTGGATGGCGCTAGCTGGGCGCTGCACTGCATCAACGAGCGCTTCCGCTTGTGCCGCTACCGCGCGGGGCAGCAGTTCAACATCCACCAGGACGGCGTTCACCACCGGGGCGAGGGCCTGCAGTCGCGCCTGACCTTCATGGTCTACCTCACCGACGGTCATGACTTTGAGGGCGGCGACACGCTGTTCCATCCGGCCGGCCCGGCGGGCGGTGGGTCGGGCCGCCCGGCGCAGGTGATCGGCCAAGTGCGCCCGCGCGCGGGCAGCCTGATCCTGTTCGACCACAGCCTGTGGCATGCCGGCGCCATCGTCACCTGCGGGGTGAAGCACATCTTGCGCAGTGATGTGCTCTATCAGCGGCAGGCCCCAACCGCAGCGCCCATGCCACAGCCGTTTCAACCAGGGCACGCGGGTTATGTGTGGACGCTGGCTCGCCTGGGCGACGAGTTGTTCGCCAGCGGCGGGCGTGATGCCGTGATCCGCCTCTGGCGCCCCGACGGCGAGGCGGTGGGCGCACTTCGCGGCCACCGCCAGTCGGTGCTCGGGCTCGCGGCCTTGCCGGGTGGGCAACTGGCCTCGGTGTCACGCGATCGAAGCTTGCGCCTGTGGGATGTGCCGTCACGCCGATGCACCCGCGTGGTCGCCGCGCATGAAGCGAGCGCCTTGGCGGTGGCGGCCTTGCCCGATGGCTCACTCGCCACCGGCGGCGCCGATGCCGTGGTGAAGCTGTGGCGTGGCAACGGCGATGCACTGGCCACGCTCAGCGGCCACCAGGGATGGGTGTGGGCGGTGGCGCCGCTGGGCGACAGCCTGCTGGTTTCCGCGAGCGAAGACGGTTCGGTGCGGCTGTGGGATCGCCACTCGGGCCAGTGCCTGCACACGCTGCCAGGCCACACGCCGCTGCGCGACCTGCTGGTGCTGCCCGGCGGCGAGCAGCTGGTCACGGCCGACATCGAAGGCCGCTTGGTGGGGTGGGAACTGCGCAGCGGCGAATGGCGTTGCACCCACACGCTGCGCGCGCACACCGCGGCCATTCGCCGCCTGCGCCCCATCGGCCACGGCCAGTTGGCCAGCGCGGGCGAAGACAATCGGGTGCATGTGTGGCGGCTGGCCGACTGGCAGTTGCTGGCGCAATCGCAGCACGACAATTTCGTCACCGACGTGCTGCCGATGTGCGGCGGCTACCTCAGCTGCTCTTACGACGGGCAGATTGCACGACACAACAGCCCACCAGGAGCCACGCTGTGAACGACCTCGAACTGAGCTGGCAGACCGCATGGGCCTGGGCAGGCTTGGCCGAGCCACCGCGCACCTGTTTCGACGCGCTGTACCAGGCCTACGCCGAGCCGCAACGCCGCTACCACACGCTGCAGCACCTGCGCGAGTGCCTGGGCCAAGCCGAGCGCATCACGCAGCTGGCTGAGAGGCCGGGCGAGGTGCTGATCGCGCTGTGGTTTCACGACGCCGTCTACGACACCATGGGCCGCAGCAACGAGGAGCGCAGCGCGGTCTGGGCCCGCGAGGTGGTCGCCGCGGCCGGTGGGCACGACGCGGCCGAGCGGGTGTACCAGCTGGTGATGGCGACCAAGCACCACGCCGTGCCCGCCAGCCGCGACGCGCAGGTGCTGGTCGACGTCGACCTCTCCATCCTCGGCGCCGAGGCCGGCCGCTTCGATGAATACGAACAACAGGTGCGCGACGAATACCGCCACGTGCCGAGTTTGCTGTTTCGCGCCAAGCGCCGTTCGGTGCTGCAGGGCTTTCTGGCGCGGGCGCGCATCTTCAGCAACGACGCCTTCCACGAACTGCTAGAAGCCCCGGCCCGCGACAACCTGCGGCGCTCGATCGCCCAGCTGGGGGGCTGAGGCGTGCGCCTCAGGCGCGCCCCAGCTGCTCATCGCTGCTGCGCAACAGCTGCACCACGTTGAGTGGTTTGGTGAGGTAGGAGCTGAAGCCCGCCGCCAGCGCGGCGCGCGCCTGGTCGGGTGAGGCGTCGGCTGAGAGCACGATGCGCGGCACGCCGTTCAGGCCCGGATCGAGCGCCACGCGGCGCGCCAGCTCCAGGCCGCTCATGTCACCCAGGTGCATGTCGACCAACATCAGGTCAGGCCGCTCTTGCTGTACCAGCCGCAAGGCCTGCTCGCCATTGGCCGCCACCAGCAGCCGGCAGGCCGGGCGCATCTTTAGCACCTGGCGCACCAGCTCCACGTTGACCGGGTTGTCTTCGGCGTAGAGCACGGTGTAGGTCGCACTGGTCGGCGCCGCACCTGGGGCCTCGGCGCCGAGCGCCGGCGGGGCCGTCGCCGAAGCAGCCACCAGCGGCAGCGACGCGGTGAAGCAGCTGCCCTCGCCCACCACACTCTCGACCGCCATCTGGCCCCCCATCAGCTGCACCAGGCGCTGGGTGATGACGAGGCCGATACCAGTGCCTTCGATGCCGCTGCGTTCGATGCCCAGTCGGTTGAAGGGCTCGAACAAATGTTCTTGCTGCGCGGCTGTCAGGCCGATGCCGCTGTCGCGCACTTGCAGGTGTACCAGGCCGGCCGCCTTGTCCACCGGCCAGCGCAGAGTGACGCTGCCGCCGACGCGGTTGTACTTGATGGCATTGCTGAGCAGGTTGACCAGCACCTGGCGCAGCCGCAGGTGGTCAGCCCGCACGCTGACACCGGCCAGCGCCAACGGGTCCAGCTGCAGGCTCACCCCGGCGGCCGCCGCTGCTGGCGCCACCATGTTCACCGCTTCGTTGACCACCAGCTGCACCGGCACCGTGATGGGCATCAGCGCCACACCACCACTCTCGATGCGCGAGAGGTCGAGCACGTCGTTGATCATCGCCAGCAAGTGCGCCCCCGCCTGCGAGATGTGCTGCACCCGCGCCTGCTGCGAAGGGCTGAGCGGCTGCGCGGTGTCGAGCGCCAGCAGCTGCGAAAAACCCAGCACCGCATTGAGCGGCGTGCGCAGCTCGTGGCTCATGCGCGAGAGAAATTCGGTCTTGGCGGCGTTGGCGCGCAGCGCGGCCTCGGCGGCCAGCTCGGCCTCTTCGGCGCGCTTGCGCGCGCTGGTGTCGATGATCAGGCCGCGCAGCAGCGAGCGCCCGTCTTCGGCCTTGACCACCGCGACCAGGCTGCTCATGTGCAGCACGCGGCCGTCGTTCGCGATGAAGCGGTATTCGATCGGCCGCGGGGCGCGGGCGGCGTAGGCGGCCCGCACTTCGCCTTGTGCACGATCACGGTCGTCGGGGTGCACGTGGCTCGGCCAGAACTGCGGCGCCAGCCACGCCTGCTCGGGGTAACCAGTGATCGCCTCGGCTCGGTCGCTCACGTAGGTGAGGCAACGGGTGTGCGGGTCGGCCTCCCAAAAGATGCCTTCCACCGAATTCACCAGGTCGAGAAAGCGCTGCTGGCTGCTGCGCAACGCAGCCTCGGCCTGCATGCGTTCGGTGATGTCTTCGGCCACGCCAATGAAGTAGTCGGGGCTGCCATCGGGTTTGCGCACCAGGGTCATGTGGGTGTTGACCCAGACCGGGTGGCCGTCGGCGTGCAGGAAGCGCTTGGGGCCGCGGTAATGCGTGATCTCGCCGCCCAGCAGGCGCTGGCGCTGCGCCATCTCGCTTGGCAGGTCGTCGGGGTGGATCACGTCTTTGGAGCGCATGGCCAACTGCTGCTCGCGGCTGCGGCCCAGCAGCTCGCACAGGCGCTGGTTGACCATGAGCGGCACGCCGTCCAGCCCGACCTGCACGATACCCACACCGGCCAGGTCGAAGGTGTTTTTCAGCTGCGCCTGCTGTTCGCGCAAGGCCTGCTCGGCGGCGCTGCGTGCACGCTCGGCACGCACGGCGCCAAAGATGGCGGCCACGCTCGTGAAGAGTGGCTGCAAATGGTCGACCAGTGCCTGGTCGTAGCCACCCGCGCGGTTGGCCAAGCCGAGCATGCCGACCATCTCGCCGCCGTGGAACATGGGCACACCGAGAAAGGCGTTCATGTCCGGGTGCCCGGCGGGCAGGCCGCCACGCCGCGGGTCGTTGGCCGGCTCGTTGCTGATGAGCACTTCACCGCTGGTGATGGCGGCGCCAAACAAGGTCTTGAGGTTGTGGAACTCGATCGCGTCCTGTGGGGCGCCACGTTTGTGGCGCTCCACCAAGGCACGGGTGGCGTCGTTCCAGGAGATGTCGGTCAGCACCTCGATGCGCAAAAAGGGCGCACCGTGTTCATCGTGCAAAAGTTCGGCGAGGAAGCCGTATTCGCTGCCGGTCCAATCGAGCAAATCGACGAGCAAGGGCTCGAGCACCTCGCGCGGCGGTGCGGCGCGGATGTAGCGCGACTGCACTCGACCAATGATCGCGCCGAGATCGTGCGGGCTCAGGGGCGGTGGGCTGCGGGTGGTCACGCCAGATTCTCCAGGGGTCAATTCACTGTGGCACAGCGCTCTCCCCTTGGGAAGGCCCGGAAAACCCACTGATGTCACGGCACCTGCGTGGGGCACACTGCCTGCGGCGCACCCAGACAACGGAGACCCCCACATGAGCCACATTCCCTCCCACACCCTCAATCGGCGCCACTGGCTGGCCGCCTGCGCGGCACTCGCCGCCACACCCGGCGTGGCCTGGTCGCAAGGCGCCTGGCCCAACAGGCCGGTGCGCATCGTGGTGCCCTTCGCCCCCGGCGGCACCACCGACATCCTGGCGCGTGCGCTGGCGCCCGAGCTGAGCCGCGCGTTTGGCCAGACCTTCGTGGTCGAGAACAAACCCGGTGCCGGTGGCAACGTGGGCGCCGACCTGGTGGCCAAGTCACCGGCCGACGGCTACACGCTGCTGATGGGCACGGTGGGCACGCACGGCATCAACCAGTCGCTGTACCCGAAGATGCCCTTCGACCCGATCAAGGACTTTGCCCCTGTCACCCTGGTGGCCGGTGTGCCCAACGTGCTGGTGATGAACCCGGCCAAGGCCGAGGCCGCCAAGATCAACAGCGTGGCCGACCTGATCCAGTATGCGAAGGCCAACCCCGGCAAGCTGAACATGGCGTCGAGTGGCAACGGCACCTCGATCCACCTGAGCGGCGAATTGTTCAAGAGCATGACGGGCACGTTTCTGGTTCACTTCCCGTACCGCGGCTCGGGGCCGGCGCTGCTCGATTTGATCGGCGGCACGATGGACCTGATGTTCGACAACCTGCCGTCGGCCATGCCGCAAATCAAGGCCGGCAAGCTGAAGGCGCTGGGCGTGACCACGGCGCAGCGCAGTGCGGCCTTGCCGGAGGTGCCGACGATCGCGGAGGCCGGGCCGGTGAAGGGCTTCGATGCCAGTTCGTGGTTTGGGCTGTTGGCGCCTGCGGGCACGCCGGCTGACATCGTGAGCCGCTTGCAGCAGGAGAGTGCGAAGGCTTTGAAGACGCCTGCGCTGAACGAGCGGCTGCTGTCTCAGGGCGCCATTCCGAGTGGCATGACGCCGGCGGAGTTTTCTGCTTTTATTGGGGCGGAGACGAAGAAGTGGGAGGGTGTGGTGAAGGCCTCGGGTGCGAAGGTGGATTGAGGTTTGGCGCTTTGTTGCTGCTTCAATTCACTGCGTGAGGCCGCGCCGGGTGTTCGGCCCGGCGGCCGACCTCCTTTCTTGTATCGACAAGAAAGGAGGCAAAGAAGCGACCCCTGCCGACTCGGCCCTCGCGATGCGAGGGCTGGCTTGCGCTGGTGAGTTCTGCCCGACCCGCAAAGACCGAGCACCGCAGAGCAGTCGGCCCCTCCCGTGGCCTGCGCCTGTCAAAGGGACACTGCGAACCGGTAGCAAACCAACAAAACAGAGCCCGATCACGTGATCAAGAGCTTCTTCCGCTACGGCCTCATCGGCGCCATCGCCACCACCGTGCACTACCTCGTGCTCATCCTCTGCGTGGAAGCGTTCCATTGGCCCGCCTATCTCGGCTCAGGCATCGGCGCCGTCGTGGGCGCGCAAGTCGCCTTCTTCGGCAACCGCACATTCACCTTCAACCACAGCGGCGCACTGAACAGCGCATGGGTCAAGTTCCAAACCACCGCCTTGCTCGGCGCCCTCGTCGGCATGGCCATCGTCGCCATCACGGTGAAGGTGGGCTGGCACTACCTGCTGGGCCAGGTGCTGGCCACGCTCACGAGCCTGGTGCTGACCTTCGCCGTCAACCGCGCTTGGACGTTCAGAAACTAGGCGCGCACCCAGCTCGCACCGAGCGTGACTCCGGCTTCGGCCAAGTCACCGAGGAACGCCTCGCTCTCGAAGTAGGCGAACTCGCGCAAACGCGCATCGCCAATCGCGTCGCCCGCATCGGCCACCTCGCCCGGGTGGCAAAACAGCAAGCCCCCTTCGGGTGGCAGTTGCGTCAGCCACCGGCGCATCAACGCGCGGTAGTCGTGGGTGACAAAGTCATACACCCCCAACAAGGCCATGTTGTGGCGCAAACCACGCCGCGCCAGCTCGCGCTTCAACGCGCGCCCACCACTTCGTTCGATCACGAAGCGCTTGAACGCAAACCCCGGCCCCAGCAGATGCGAAGTGCTGCGCACCGCCGGCCGCGGCGCCATCGGCGCAATGCCGTCGAGCACCACCTGGCGCAAAACCGGCAGGTGGTGCACATGCTGGTGGCCGTCGACCATCTGCGGCGCGCGGCCGGTGGCCTGCACGAAGGCGTCGAGCTGGGCCAGCCACTCCACGCGCAAAGCCGCCACCGGCAGCTGGTGCAGGTGCGACATCAGCAGCAGCCGCGGCAACGACGGCAGCGTGGGCCAGTGGGCCGCCAGCTCGCGGCTCAAGGGCTTGCCTTCGGTGAGGTTGAGGTGCAGGCCCACCGTCACACTGGGTGGCAGCTCGCGCAGCGCAGGTGCTGCTTCGCGCCAGTGGGGTGTGGTGGTGATGCACGAGATGGCCGACAGGCGCTGTGCGCGCGCCAGCATGGTGATGCCACGCGAGATGCCGCTCGACAGGCCGAAGTCGTCGGCGCACAGGGTGAGCACGCGCGCCGTCATGGCGCAGGCGTCTCGCCGGGCGCGAGGCCGGTGCCTTGTTCGCTTGCCACCAGGTAGATCGGCCGCTGTTTCACTTCGTCAAAGATTCGGCCCACGTATTCACCGAGGATGCCGATCGACAGCAGTTGCACCCCGCTGAAAAACATCAGGCTCGTGACCAGGGTGGCCCAGCCAGGCACGTCATGGCCGTTGACAAAATGCTCGACCACGATCGCGATGCCGAAGCCGATCGCGCCCACGGCAATCACCGCACCCACGCCGCTCCACAAACGCAGCGGCACATTGGAAAACGCAGTCACGCCGGTCAGCGCCAGGTGCACCAGGCTGCGCAGTGAAAAGCTGCTGTGCCCGGCCTGCCGCTCGGCGGGCTGGTAGTCGATGATTTCGGTGCGAAAGCCGACCCAGGCGTACAAACCCTTCATGAAACGGTTGCGCTCGGGCAGCGACTTGAGCGCGTCGACCACACGCCGGTCCATCAACCTGAAGTCGCCCGCGTCGACCGGGATCTGCACCTTGCTGCCCCTGCGGTTGACGATCCAGTAGAAGAGCGCGGTGCCCGCTCGTTTGGTCCAGCTCTCGTCGGCGCGCGAAACGCGTGCGGCGCACACCATGTCGGCGCCGTCTTGCCAGGCGTCGAGCATTCTGGCGATGATTTCCACCGGGTGCTGCAGGTCGGCGTCCATCAGCACCACCACCTCGCCGCGCGCGTGGTCGATGCCGGCGGTGAGTGCGTGTTCCTTGCCGAAGTTGCGCGACAGGCGCAGGTAGCGCACACCGCCTTGTTGCACCCAGGGCGCGATGGCGGCGGCGGTGCTGTCGGTGCTGCCGTCGTCGACGATCACCACCTCGAAGCGGGCGCTCAGTGCGGCCAGTTGCGCCAGCAGCGGGGGCAACAAGGCTGGCAGGTTCTCGGCCTCGTTGTAGGCCGGCACGACGCAGCTGATGGACGGGCGAACAGAGCGGGAAGCAGCTTGCATGAAGGCGGGCGTGGCACCGAAGACAGGCGGAACTTTACGTCGACTTCAACTCCGGAAAGCGTTCTTTCAACGCGGCGATCAACGCGCGCGCCGCCTCGGCGTCATCGGGCAGCGGGTTTTGCTGCGCCTTGATGCGTTGGATGTCTGCCACCATCTCGCGCAACTGGTCGAGTGCGTGCTCACCGTCTTTATCGAACTTCTTGTGTTGCACGCTGGCCACCAGGGCCAGCACCAGGTCGCTCAGCACCCCGATCTGCTTGCCATACGAGGCCACCTCGCGCAGCACGCGCAGCTCGGTGTCGCCACTGCGCGCCTTGAGCAGCAGGCTGGGGTGGATGTCTTGGGTGACCGCGCCACTGAAGGGCCAGTGCACTTGCGGGTTGAAGTTGAGGTAGGTCATACGGGCTCCCTGCGGTTGAGGCCGCCATGGTGCGGCGCCGCAGAACCCGCCGTCAAGCACCGGCGGCGCGCAGGCGCACACAATCGGCCCATGTTCGCCGCCCGCTACCGCCAATACCAGCAGGCCAGTCTGAAAGACGACCTGCTGGCCGCCGCGGTGGTGGCGGTGCTGCTGATTCCGCAGTCCCTCGCCTACGCACTGCTCGCCGGGCTGCCGCCGCAGGTGGGCATCTACGCAAGCCTGTTGCCCCTGCTGGCTTACGCCGCGCTGGGGTCGAGCAGCGTCAACGCCGTCGGACCGACGGCGTTGCTGGCACTGATGACGGCGCAGGTGATGGCGCCGGTGGTCGGCCCCGAGGGGGTGAGCACCACACTGGCCGCGCTGGTGCTGGCCACCGAAGTGGGTCTGTTGCTGGCCGTGGCGGCGCTGCTCAAGCTCGACGCGCTGGCGGCGCTGTTGAGTGCGCCGGTGTTGCAGGGCTTTTCGACCGGCGCGGCCATTTCGATTGCCCTGTCGCAACTGCCTGCCTTGTTGGGCAGCACCGCACGCGGCACCAACGCGCCCGAATTGTTCGCCTCGTGGTGGCGCAGCGGCAGCTGGGGGCATGCCACCACGGCCGGGTTCGGCCTCGGCGCCTTGCTGCTGTTGGCGCTGGCCCGGCGCAAGCTGCCGCCCACCCTGGCGCGCGCCTGGCCCCTGGTGGTGATCGGCGCCGCCGCGCTGCTGGCCTGGGCCACCTCCGCACCCTCGCAAGGGGTGGCGGTGGTCGGCAGCCTGCCGCCGCTTGGCTTGCCGCTGGCACTGCCACCGTTTGACGCCGCGCTGTGGTGGCAGCTGCTGCCGGGTGCGACGCTGATAGCACTGGTCACCTTTGTCAGCAGCTTCGCGGTGGCCGAGAGCCTGGCGTTGCAGCGTGGCGAGCATGTTGACGGGCGGCGCGAGCTGGCGGGCCTGGCGGCGGCCAACCTCGCCGCGGGGGTGGGCGGCGGCATGGTGGTCGGCAGCAGTTTTTCGCGCAGTGCGGTCAATGCCGACGCGGGCGCCCGCACCCGCATGGCCGGGGTGTGGACGGCGCTCTTCCTGGCGCTCGCAGTGCTGGTGCTGGCCGGGCCGCTGGCGTGGTTGCCGCGCGCTGTGCTGGCGGCCAGCATCGTGGTGCCGGTGCTGGCGGCGGCCGAGTGGAGCGCCTTTGGCCGCGCCTGGCGCTACTCGCGCGGCGAGGCGCTGGTGATGTTTGCGGTGGCCGCGCTCACGGTGCTGCAAAACACGCAGTGGGCGCTGGGCGCGGGCGTGGCAGTGTCGATCGCCCTGCTGCTGAAGCACACCGCGCGACCGCATGCGGCGCTGATCGGCCGGGTGCCCGGCACCGAGCACTACCGCAACGTGGAGCGTTACGCAACCGAGCTCACGCCGGGCGTGATGAGCCTGCGCATCGACGAAAGCCTGCTCTTCACCAACGCCCGCCTGCTGTTCGGCGTGGTGGCGCGGCACCTCGACACCCACCCCGACACCCAGCGGGTGCTGCTGCAGATGACCCCCGTCAACCGCATCGACCTGAGTGGCCTGGAGGCCCTGCGCGCCTTGCAAGGCGCGCTGCTGGAGCGTGGCGTGCGGCTCGATCTGTCAGAGGTCAAGGGCCCGGTGCTCGACGCCTTGCGCGCCGCCGGCTGGTCACAGTGGTTTCAGGGGCGGCTGTTTCTCAGCCACCACCAGGGGGTGAACGACGAGCAGGGCATGGCGGCGTGAGCGATGCCGAATGCAGCGAGACCCCACTTCTACAATCGCGCGCTCCTCGCCGACCCGCCCTCACATGACACGCCCCAGCTCCGCCACGCGCGACCCTTTGTGGTGGTTTGCGCTTGCCATGGCAGGGCTGTGGGTGCTGGTGCCGGCGCTCATCAACCCGGGCCAGGTGGGTGACCACTTTGAGCAGTTCACCTGGGCGCACAGCATGGAGTGGGGCTACCACAAGCACCCACCGCTGCCGACCTGGCTGCTGGCCATCACCCTCAAGTGGTTGGGCCCCACGCCGTACGCCACCTACGCCGTCGCGGCGCTGATGCTGGCAGGCACGGCCTGGTTCACCTATCTGCTGGCGCGCGAGCTGCTCGGTACACGCCTCGCGTCGCTCGCCATCGTGTTGTGGGGCTTGCACTGGGCCTTCAGCTGGAAGGGGCAGATGCTCAACCACAACTCGGTGATGATGTGCTGCATCGCCGCCGCGGCGTGGCTGGCGCTGCAAGCCTCAAAACGCAAGTCGGCTTGGGGCTGGTGGCTGGGGCTCGGGCTGGTGGGAGGCCTGGCGATGTTGACCAAGTACCAATCGGCCGTGCCGCTGGTGGGCGTGATCGTTGCGCTGTGGCGCGCGGGCCACCTGCGCGAGCGCCACAAGCTGCTCGGCTTGCTGCTGGCCGTGAGCGTTGCGCTGCTGGTGTTTGCACCGCATGTGCTGTGGGTGGTGAACCACGAGTTTGTGACGCTCAAGTACGCATCGAGCACGGTGCAGCAGCTCGACACGCTGGGCCGTGTGCACAAGCTGCTGTCGTTCAGCGCGCTGCAGCTGCGCATGCTGTTGTGGCCGCTGTTGTGCATGGCTGTGTTGGCGCTGTGGATGCGCAACAGCCCCGCGGCGGCTCCGGTTGATGACGCGGCCAGCGAGCGCGAGCGCCAGGCCTGGCTGCTCGGCCTTCTGGGCTGGCCGCTGGTGGTGCTGGCCGTGTTGTGCCTGGCGCAAGGTGTGCGACTGCAAGACCACTGGGGCTTTCAGTCGATGCAGTTCGTGAGCCTGTGGCTGGCCTGGCGCTTGCGCCGCTTCGGGCCACCGGCGGCAACACGGCTGGTGCTGCTGGCACTCGTGACACACACCCTCGCGCTGGCGACCTACTCACGCTCCGTGTGGGACCCGAGCACGCTCGCCAAACGTGGGCGCCCCGATCAGTTTTACCCGGCGCAGACCTTGGCCGACGCCGTGATGCGCTCGTGGAAAGAAAGCACCGCCTGCCCGCTGCGCTACGTGGTGGGGCCGACCTACGAGGCCGGCATGGTGTCGGTGTATTCGGGCCAGAACCCAGTGGTGTTCGAGATGGGCTCACCCCAAAGTTCGCCCTGGGTCGACCAGGCCGACTTGAAGCGTGCGGGCGCGCTCACCCTTTACAGCCGGCCGCCGCGACAAGGGCCCGGGGCGCCGGCGCTGCACACGCTGGCGTTCACGCTGCCGGGCAGCGAGAAGTCGCTGTACGACGTGTACTGGACGGTTGCCGCACCAACCAGGTCTTGTCGCTAAAAAAGGCCCGGCCTTGCGGGCCAGGCCAACGCTCTGACATCAAGCCGCTGCCGCACGTCAGCGTGCTGATCCCACGGCAGCGACTCCGTGGCAACAGGGGCATGAGCCCCCTGTCACCGCGGCTCGGGCTGCGTTTTGGGGTGTGTGGCAAGACACGATCCCCCAACCGCGGCAAAGCCTGCCCCTTGGCGCAGCCCGGGGCCGTTTCACCACCAGGTCTCGGCTTGCACGCCAACCGACGTGCCGGCTTTTTTGTCGCCGAACACGGCCTTGGTGTTGCCGCTCAGGTTCAAGCGCGCGGCCTCGTTCCACACCGCGTGCGTGACAAACAGGCGGATCGTTGGGCGTGAGCCGGCTTCCTTGCCGGCCGAGGCTGCGAGCGCTGCCGTCAGCTTGGTCATGTTGAGCTTGTCGCCGCCGGCTTCGGGCTTGACCTGGTCGTGCCCAGCTTCCACCAGAAAGCGGAACGGGCCCGACAACCAGGTGTCGGCACGCGCGCCGACGGTGAACCACTTGTTGCCGGCCGCCGCAGCCTGTTTGTTGACGCGGTACTCGGTGATGAAATCCACCGCCGTCGCTCCAAAGCCGGCGCTTTGCTGAAACACCACGCGGGTGTTCTTCGTTTCGCCAAACTTGTCGGCCTTGACGCCGATGAGGGTGTTGCCGCCGAGGATCGTGCCGTTCAAGGTCTGGTACACGCCCACCGCCAGGCCACTGGGCTCGCTGGTGGTTTCGATCGGCGTGCCGGTGCTCTGGTCGTCGCTCTTCAGCTGCTTGGAGGGCGTCACGTAGATGGCCAGCTCACCGTTGGGCACGGTCTTGATGCCCGTCATGCGGATCGGCAACGAGAAGCGGTTGTTGGTGACCGCACGGGCGGTGGGCGAACCCGCCACGCCGTAATTCGGGTCCATCATGAATGCGACGCTCAGCTTGCCAACGCCCAGATCCATGTCTTCGAGGCCGGCGCCGTTGCCGTCGTTGTTCTCCAGGAACTGGTCGTTGATGCCGGTTTGCAGGCGGTTGTAGAAACGCCGACCGGCCCACACCTTGCCGTTGGCCAGCTGCGAGATCTTGTCGCCGTAGGCGTAGATTTGGCCGAAGCGGGTGGTCAGCGTGTCGGGGCCGGTGCCGGTGGTGCCGCCCTGGCCCGAGTCCCAGCCTTTGTAGACGCTGGGCATCACGCGCACGTGCCAGCTGGAGCCTTCGTACTCGGCCAGCTTGGCGTCGAAGGTCGGCTCAATCACGTAGTCGCATTCGTTGCCAAGGCGGTACTTGGTGTCGGCGCCGGCCAAGCCGAAGCAGACCTGGTTGCCGCCCGCGGCGTTGATGCCCACGCCAGCGCGCATGTAGCCGGAAAACTCGATGGGCGGGGCGGCCAGGGCCGAGCTGGCGGCGCCTGCAAGCGCCATGGCGATGATCAGAGGCTTCGTTTTCATGGGTGTCTCCTAGTCTCCTGTGGGTTGGGGGGTCGTTCGCCTTTGGCGGCGGCTTCTGGCCTCAAGTGATGGCCAAAACGGGTGAGCGCTTGCGCGCGGTGTTCGGTGGTGGGCTGGCCGTGGTCGACATCAATGCAGCGCAAGCGCCTGGCCACGGGCGTTGAAGAACAAGGCGTGCGCGGCGAGCGGCAACAGGCCGATGTCTTGCCCCGCGCTCAGGCCGGGCTCGCCGGCCGGCAGGCGCAGCGACACGGTGTGGGTGCTGCCGCGCAGGCTGGCGTGCACGATGAGCGAGTCGCCCAGGTGTTCGAGCAGGTCGATGCGTGCGGCCAGGCCGTCGCCACTGCGCGTGAGCGCCAGGTGCTCGGGGCGAATGCCCAGCACCAGCGGGCCGGATTCGAGCAGGGGGCCGCGGCCCGGCAGCGTGACGCTGCCGGCCTGGTCGACCCGCAGCTGCAAGCCCTCGGCGTGGCCTGCGTCGGCGGTGCAGGCGATGAAGTTCATGCGCGGCGAGCCGAGAAAACCCGCCACAAACTGATTGGCCGGCTGCGCATAAAGCTGCATCGGCGGGCCCACCTGCTCGACGCGCCCCCCGTTGAAAACGGCGATGCGGTCACCCAGCGTCATGGCCTCCACCTGGTCGTGGGTGACGTAGACCATGGTGTTGCCGATTTCCTTGTGCAGCTTGGAGAGCTCGATGCGCATCTGCACCCGCAGCGAGGCATCGAGGTTCGACAGCGGCTCGTCGAACAAAAACACCCGCGGCTTGCGCACGATGGCGCGGCCGATGGCCACCCGCTGGCGCTGCCCACCCGACAGCGCGCGGGGTTTGCGCTCCAGCAGGTGCGTGATCTGCAAGATCTCGGCGGCGCGGCCGACGGCGTTCTTGACCTCTTGCTTCGACTGGCCAGCGAGCTTGAGCGCAAAGCCCATGTTCTCGGCCACCGTCATGTGCGGGTAGAGCGCGTAACTCTGGAACACCATCGCCACACCACGCTGCGCAGGCGGCACCTCGTTGATGAGGTCGCCGCCGATGCGAATGTCGCCTTCGGTGATGTCTTCCAGCCCGGCGATCATGCGCAGCAGGGTCGACTTGCCGCAACCCGAGGGGCCGACGAAGACGCTGAACTCGCCATCGGCGATGTCGAGGTCAATGCCGCGAATCACCTCGGCGTCGTTGTCATAGCGCTTGTGGATGTTGCGCAGGGTAAGGGCGGCCATGTCAGTGCCCGCCCGGTCGCCCGAAGGGCACTGAGCGCCCCCTCGGGGCGCAGTGAACGAAGTGAGCGTGGGGGTGACGCATGTCAGCGGTTCCCTTCGATGAAGTTGCGGTACCAGCCGGCGCTGTCTTTCGGCGTGCGCATCTGCGTTTCGTAGTCGACGTGGATCAACCCGAAGCGTTTGTCGTAGCCGGAGTTCCACTCGTAGTTGTCGAGCAGGCTCCAGTAGAAGAAGCCGCGCACGTCAACACCGCCCTCGATCGCCGCGCGAATGGCGCCGAGGTGGCTGCGCATGTACTCGATGCGCTCGGTGTCGTTCACACGCCCGTCGACCAGCCGGTCTGCGCAGGCGGTGCCGTTTTCGGTGATGTAGACCGGCGGCAGCGTGTACTCGCGGTGGTTTTGCAGCAGCAGCTCGGTCAGGCCCTGCGGGTGGTTCTCCCAGCCCATGTCGCTGGCACCCAGCAGCTCGGGTGCGGGGCGCGGCGGCTCTTCGCTGCTGGCCCAGATGCGGGTGTAGTAGTTGATGCCGAGGAAGTCGAGCGGCTGCGCGATCGCCTCGAAATCGTTTTCATGAGCGACTGGATAAATGCTCACCCCGGGTGCTGTGGGATAACGCTTGAGGAAGATCGGGTCCATGAACCAGCGCACGAAGAGCGCGTATTCGCGCTCGGCCAGGGCCGCATCGGCCGCGCAGGCGGTGGCCGGGGTGACCGACGACTGGTTGAGCACGATGCCCAGCGGCGTTTTCACACCACTCGCGCGCAGCGCGAGCAGCGCCTTGCCGTGTGAGAGCAGCAGGTGGTGCGCCACTTGGATGGCGAGCTGCGGGTCACGCGCGCCGGGGGCAAACTGGCCGATGCGGTGGCCCAGGTGCGCGGTGCACCAAGGCTCGTTGTGCGTGCAGAGTGTGGCGAGGCGGTCGCCCAGGCGCTGGCCCATCACGTCGGCGTATTCGGCGAAGCGGTCGGTGGTGTCGCGCGCGCCCCAGCCGCCCTCGTCTTGCAGCGCTTGCGGCAAATCCCAGTGGTAGAGCGTGGCGTGCGGGGCGATGCCCTTGGCCAGCAGGCCGTCGACCAGACGGTCGTAGAAGTCGAGGCCCTTGGGGTTCCACACGCCTTTGCCGGTCGGCTGCACACGCGGCCAGGCGATCGAAAAACGGTAGGCGTCGACACCCAGGCCGGCGATCAAGTCGATGTCTTGCGGGTAGCGGTGGTAGTGGTCACAGGCGACGTCGCCGGTGTGGCCCTGGAAGGTGTTGCCGGGGGTGTGGGAGAAGGTGTCCCAGATCGATGGGCCGCGGCCGTCTTCATGGGCCGCGCCTTCGATCTGGTAGGCACTGGTGGCGACGCCCCACACAAAGCCGGGGGGGAATTTCTTCTGGGTCACGCGTCGAATCCTTGTGTGCAAGTTGAAAACAAAAGTCGGTGAAAAAAGGTTCAGGCTTTGACCGCACCGGCGGTCAGCCCTTCGATGAGGCGGCGCGAGGCCAGCATGAAGATCACGAGCAGCGGCACGACCGCGATCGACGAGCCCGCGCAGATGGCGCCCCAGGGCGTTTGCCCCGTGCCTTGCAAGGCGCGCAGCGCGAGCGGCACGGTGTACATCTCCATGTCGCGCATCACGATCAGCGGGCCCATGAAGTTGTTCCACGAGCCGATGAAAGTGACGAGGCCGAGCGTGCCGAGTGCCGGCCCGATGAGCGGCAGCACGATGCGAAAGTAGATGCCGAACTCGCCGCAGCCGTCGATGCGCGCGGCGTCGATCAGGTCACGCGGGATGGCCGAGGCGATGTACTGGCGCATCATAAAAATACCCAAGGCGCCGCACGCTGCCGGCACGATGAGGGCCTTGGGCTGGTTCATCCAGCCGAGCCAGCTCATGGTGAGCGCGGAGGGAATCATGCCGACGAAACTCGGCAGCAGCATGGTGCCCATCACGAAGACGAACAGCTGCTTTTTGTACTTGAACTCGAACATCGCAAACGCATAACCCGCGAGCGAACACAGCAGCAGGTTGGCCGCGGTGACGGCGAGCGCCACGTAGAGGCTCCAGCCGAGGTTGTGCCAGAAGTAGGGCAGGCGCTCGAGCAGCAACTTCACGTTGTCGATGAAGGCCGGCCCGAACCACACCGGCGGCGGCAGCGAGAGGATCTCGCGGTCGGAATGGGTGGCAAACACGAACATGAAATAGAACGGGGCCAGCATGATGATCGCGCCGCACAGCACGATGGCGTAGGCCACCAGCTGGCCTGGGCCGAAGCGGCGGCTGCGCGCCTGAGCGAGTGGCATGGCGAGCGCAGTCATACCGCGTCTCCCTTGCGTTGCCCGAGCAACCGGTTGTTGAGCCAGGTCACGCCAGCGATCAGCATGAACAGCAGCCAGGCGATGCTCGACGCGGTGCCGAAGTCGCCGTCGACAAAGGCGGTGGCGTACATGTGCATGGCCGCCGTCTTGCCGGCTTGGTCAATGCCACCCGTACCACCGGTCAGGATGAAGGGCTCCTCAAACAGCTGCAGGTTGCCGATGAGGGTCAGCGTGACCGCAAAGAAGATCATCGGCCGCAAAAGCGGCAGCACCAGGTGGCGGAACTGCTGCACCGGTTTGGCGCCGTCCATGGTGGCGGCTTCGAAGAGGTCTTTTGGAATGGTCTGGATGGCCGAAAGGTAGAGCACCACGTTCCAGCCCACGTAGCGCCAGAACACCACGAACGAGACCATCCACTTGGTGTACTGCGGCTGGCCCCAGTCGATGCTCTGCGCCGGCAAGAACCAGCTGAATACCGCAAGCTGCGACAGCTGCGCGATGCTGGCGTTGATGACGCCGTAGTCGCGCGAGAAGAGGGTCGAGAACACCAGCGAGATCGCCACGCTGGAGGTGATGAAGGGCAGGAAGTACACCCCCACCACCGCATTGCGCCAGCGGCCGAAGGCTCGGTGCAGGAAGAAGGCCAGCGGCAGCGCCACCGCATGCTGCGGCACCCCCGAGACGATCGACATCCACAGCGTGTTGTAGAGCGACTTGTGGAACCAATCGTCGTTGACGATCACGTACCAGTAGTTCTCCAGGCCCACCCAGTTCATCGCCGCCAGGCCGGCCGCCGGCTCCCAGCGGTGGAACGAGAGGTACAGCGAGAACAACAGCGGGAACAGACCGAACACACAGAACAGCACGAAGAACGGGCTGATGAACACGTAGGGCGCAACGTCGCGGAACGCGAGGCGCTTTTTTCGCCGCGGCGAGGTGGCCACCGCGCTGGAAGGCGCTTGCGGGGTCAGGGGTTCAGACATGGCCTGCATGATGGCGTGGCGGGCGGGAGGTGGGATCCATCAAACCGTTCGGGCTGAGCCTGTCGAAGCCGGCGTGCGCACCGGTGCGAGCACTTCGACAAGCTCAGTGCGAACGGTAAAGGGCTCGATCAGCGGCGCACGCGCTTCTTCAGCGCGGTCTGGGCATCGGCCAAGGCGGTCTTGATGTCCTTGTTCTGCTCCAGCACCTTCTCGAGCTCGGCGTTCACCACGTCCTTGGCCACCGGGTCGTACTTGTCGACCGCAATCGCCTGGATCTTGTCGGCCGCCAGCTTCCACTGCTGGCGGGCCTTCTGGCCGCCGAGGTACTCGATCGGCTGGTCGAGGAAGGCATCGTTCTGCGCTTCCAGCAGCGACGGGAAGGCGTCGAGCTTGCGGAAGGCCTCGATCTGCATTTCTTTGTTGAGCGTCAGGAACTTGATGAAGTCCCAGGCTGCGGCCTTGTTCTGTGCCTTCTTCGGGATGGCGTAGAACGAGCCGCCCCAGTAGCCGAACGAGCCATTGGGCAGCTGCGCCGAGCGCCACTTGCCGGCCGACTCTTTGGCCAACCAGTTGGTCAGGTGGCCGTTGAGCCAGGCCCCCATCATTTGCGAGGCAATCTTGTCGCGCTTGAAGCCCTCGGTCCATTCGTTGGACCAGGCGCCGATCTTGCCGTCGATGCCCGCCACACGCGCCGCCTTGGCCAGTTCGAAGGCCTTGACGAAACGCGGCGAGGTGACAAGCGGCTCGCCCTTCTTGTCGAAGTAGGCGCCTTCGCCGTCTTTCAGGCCGGAGCGGATCACGATGTCTTTGATGTCGACCGCGTTGCCCAGCATGTAGGCGCCGGTGGCGGCTTTCAC
>JBBRFR010000028.1:0-19241 GCA_038241485.1 Burkholderiales bacterium | reverse complement strand
ATCGGCCGCTTCGGGGCGGCGCAAAAGCCGTGCTTGCAGGCCGGGGTGCCGCGCCTGCAAATCAGCTTGCAGGGCCAGCGCCGCAGCGTGCAAAACGCTGGCGTTTTCAATCGTCGCTCGATAGTAGATGAACAACTCGCGCACGATGAACCTGCAAATGACGGCGGCGTGAACTGTTGCCGCGGATGGCCGGCCGCGTTGTTTCAGGCAGCCTCGACGGGCACCAAGTAAGGCAATTCGGCCCGCAAGAGCTGGGGGCCTTGTGGGCTGCCCAGGTGCAAGCTGCCGTTGCCCAGTGCTGAGAGTTTCAGCTCGACCAGCGTGCTGTGGCCGGCGGCGTTGGCCACCAGCCCGGCCGGCTGGTTGGGGTCTGCACTGTGAAAAACTTCTTGCCCGGCGGTGGCCGGCGCGTCGCTGCTAAATAGAAAGGTGCGCCGTTTAATGCTGCCGCGGTACTGGCTGCGAGCCACGATCTCCTGGCCCGGGTAGCAGCCCTTCTTGAAGTCGACGCCGCCGAGCAGCTCGTAGTTGAGCATCTGCGGCACAAACTGGTCGACCGTGGCGGCTTCGATGTGGACGACACCACTCGCCACCTCACCCCAGCGCCAGGTGGCGGGGTCAAGCGCGGGCAGGGCGGGCGGGGCGATGTCGGTCGGTGCGGCCCACAGGTAGCGCTGGGTGCCGGCGGCGTCGGGCAGGCGAATGATCTCGGCGCCGTCGTGCGCGGTTTTGCCCCACACCGCTGCCGGCGCGACATTGCCCAACCACACTGATGCCGATTCACCCGCAAGGCCCAACAACTGCCATTGGGCACTGGCGTCGCTCAGCTTGCACTTGGCGCGCAGCACGAACATCGACAAGCGCTTCATCGTGGGTGCGAGCAGGTCGGCGCGGCAGGCCAGCAGCACTTCGTCGTCGGAGCGCTTCCAGCCGATGAAGCTCGCCAACAACCGCCCCTTGGCCGAGCAATAACCGGCCAGGCGCGCATGCGAGCCGTCGAGCAGCGCAAAGTCGTTGGTCAACTGGCTGTGCAAGAAGCTCGCGGCCTCGGCACCGTGGGCGCGGATCAGCCCCCAGTGGGGCAGGGATGCAGCGCCGTTCAGAGAGGTGGGGGTCGTCATGTGCCGATTATCATCAGACCCCATGAGCCAACTGATTTCAGGGTTGATGCGCCACGCCGCACACCCACGCTGCCCGTGAAGTTTTTGCGCCGGCTGTTCATGTTGACGGTGCTGCTGGGCGTGCTGGCCGCGGGCGGGGCGGTGTGGTGGCTCGAGCAACCGTTGGAACTGGCGGGCAGCACCGTCGAAGTGTCGATCGAGCCCAAGACCTCACCGCGCGAAGTGGCCCATGCCTGGGTGCAGGCCGGTGTGCGGGCGAACCCGGTTTTGCTCTATGAATGGTTTCGCTGGTCGGGCCAGGCGCGCAAGATTCGCGCGGGCAGCTATGCCATTGGCCCGGGTGTGACACCACGCAGCTTGCTCGACAAGATGGTGCGTGGCGACGAAGTCATGGCCACCGTGCGCTTGATCGAAGGCTGGACCTTCCGGCAGTTTCGCGCCGAGCTGGCCCGGGCTGCGGATCTGAAACAGGCCACCGCGTCGATGACCGAGGCCGAATTGATGGCCGCCATTGGCGCGGCGGGCGTCGCCGCCGAGGGCCGTTTCTACCCCGACACCTACGCCTTCAGCAAAGGCGCGAGCGACCTGGTCGTGCTCAAGCGTGCCTACCGCACCATGCAGCGCCAGCTCGACGCGGCCTGGGCCGAGCGTGCGGCCAACACGCCTTTGCGCAGCGCCAACGATGCGCTCATCCTCGCCTCGATCGTCGAAAAAGAAACTGGCGCCGCTAAAGACCGCGGCCTGGTAGCGGGCGTGTTCGTCAACCGCCTGCGCATCGGCATGCCGCTGCAAACCGACCCGACGGTGATCTATGGCCTGGGCGAACGGTTTGACGGCAACCTGCGCAAACGCGACCTGCTGGCCGATACGCCCTTCAACACCTACACGCGAGGCGGCCTGCCGCCCACGCCGATTGCCATGCCAGGCCGTGCTTCCTTGCTCGCGGCCGTGAAACCCGACACCACCAAGGCGCTGTATTTCGTGGCGCGGGGTGACGGCAGCAGCCAGTTCAGCGAGTCGTTGACCGAGCACAATCGCGCGGTGAACCAATACCAGCGATGACGGGCATCTTCATCACCTTCGAAGGCATCGACGGTGCCGGCAAGTCGACCCACATCGACGCCCTGGCCGAGCGCTTGCGTCACATCGGCCAGCACGTGGTCTGCACGCGCGAGCCCGGCGGCACGCCCCTGGCTGAAACATTGCGCGGGCAGATCCTGCAATCGGCCATGGACCCGTTGACCGAAGCCCTGCTGGTGTTTGCCGCGAGGCGAGACCACATTCAACAGGTGATCACGCCCGCGCTCACGCAAGGCCACACCGTGCTGTGCGACCGATTCACCGACGCCACCTTTGCCTACCAGGGCGCAGGCCGTGGCTTCGACACCGAGGTGTTGGCCACGCTGGAAACCTGGGTGCAACAAGGCCTGCAACCCGCGCTGACTTTCTGGTTCGATCTGCCCGCCGAGACGGCCGCCGAGCGCCGCGCAGCCGCGCGTTCCCCCGACCGCTTCGAGCAGCTCGACGTGCACTTCTTCAACCGCGTGCGTCAGGGTTACGCGCGCCGCATGAACCAAGCGCCACAACGTTTTGCGCGCCTCGACGCCGCGCAGTCGCGCGAGCAAGTCTGGGCGCAGGTCGTTGCGCACATGGAGCAGCGCGGGTGGTAGGCCAAGATGGCCAACTGCCGCTGCCCTGGCTCGGCAAGCCGCTGCAAGAGGCCTTGCGCACGCAGCGTGGCCATGCGCTGCTGATCCACGGCCCGCAGGGCATTGGTCAATTTGAGCTGGCCTTGACGCTGGCCCAGGCCTGGCTTTGCGAGACCAACCCTCAGCAACAACCTTGCGGCAGCTGCACCAGTTGCCGGCTGGTGCAGGCCCATTCGCACCCCGACCTGCTGGTGCTGTTGCCCGAGGCCCTGCGCGAGTCGCTGGGGTGGGGCGCGAGCGAGGAGTCCAACGAAGGCGAGGGCGGCAAATCGTCCAAGACCAAGCCCAGCAAGGAGATCAAGGTCGAGGCGGTGCGCACGGCGGTCTCGTTTGCCCAAAGCACCTCGGCGCGCGGGCGGCGCAAGGTGGTGCTCATCCACCCGGCCGAGCGCATGAACGCCGTCGCGGCCAACACCTTGCTCAAGACGCTGGAGGAACCGCCCGGTGACGCACGCTTCGTGCTGAGCTGTGGCGCGCCCGACGCCTTGTTGCCGACGATTCGCAGCCGCTGCCAGGCGGTGCCGCTGGCGCTGCCGGCGGCCGACGTGGCCAGTGCCTGGTTAGCACAGCAACAAGTTGCACAACCCGAGGTGTTGTTGGCCGCCGCCGGGGGCCAACCGCTGGAAGCGCTGGCGTGGGTGCGTGAGGGCGTTGACGCCGTCACCTGGAGCCGCTTGCCCAAACAGCTGGCGGCCGGCGAGGTGGGCACGCTCGCCTCATGGCCCCTGCCGCGTCTCGTCGATGCCCTGCACAAGCTCTGCCACGACGCCATGTGCCTGGCCTGTGGTGCGCCGCCGCGCTACTTTCCGCCGGCCTCGCTGCCCAGCGGGGCCAGCATGCCGGCCTTGGTGGCCTGGTCGCGTGAGCTGCGCCAGACCATCCGCCATGCCGAACATCCGTGGAATCTGCCCGTGATGGTGGAATCCTTGGTACTTCAGGCTCAGCAGGCGCTGCATACGTCGGCGCCGGCGAAGCCTCGTTCGGTACACTTCGGCCGATGAGCGAAGCGCCTGTTCCACCCGTCAGAACCGCCGGCAACGTGGTGCCGGGCTCGGCTGCCGCCGCGCGGCCCAGCGTGATCCAGTTGGTTTTTCGCGAAAAGGGCGCGCTCTACGCGGCCTACATTCCCTTGTTTGCCGACGGCGGCCTGTTCGTGCCGACCACGCGTGAGTACAAGCTGGGCGAAGACATCTACCTGCTGCTCTCGCTGCCAGACGATCCGCAGCGTTACCCGGTGGCTGGCAAGGTGTCGTGGATCACACCTGTCAATGCCTCCGGCGGCCGCACGCAAGGGGTGGGCGTCAAGTTCCCAGGCGACGAGAAGACCCGCCTGCTGAAGGTGAAGATCGAAGAAATCCTCGGTACGTCGATCCAGTCGGCCAAGCCAACCCAAACGATTTGAAGCCGGCCCAGCCTGCCTGCGCCGCGATGTTTGTTGATTCCCATTGCCACCTGAGCTTCCCTGAGCTGAGCGCGAAGCTCGGCGACATCCGCGCAGCCATGGCCGCCGCGCGCGTCGACCGGGCCTTGTGCATCTGCACCACGCTCGAAGAGTTCGACCAGGTGCACGCGCTCGCCACCACCTACGACAACTTGTGGGCCACCGCCGGCGTGCACCCCGACAACGAGGGTGTGCGCGAGCCCAGCGTGGCCGATCTCGTGGCGCTGGCGCAGTTGCCCCGCGTCGTCGGCATCGGCGAAACCGGGCTCGACTACTACCGCCTCAACGGCCGCAGCGTGGCCGACATGGCCTGGCAGCGTGATCGTTTCCGGGTTCACATCCATGCCTCGCGCGAGACCGGCTTGCCGATGGTGATCCACACCCGCAGTGCCTCCGAAGACACCTTGGCCATGCTGAAGGAAGAGGGCGCGTCGAACGGCGTTTTCCACTGCTTCACCGAAACCATGGACGTGGCCCGTGCGGCGCTCGACCTCGGTTTCTACATCTCCTTCTCGGGCATCCTGACCTTCAAGAACGCCGCTGACCTGCGCGAGGTGGCGCGCTTTGTGCCGCTGGAGCGCTGCCTGATCGAGACCGACAGCCCCTACCTTGCGCCCGTGCCCTACCGCGGCAAGACCAACAACCCGTCGTATGTGCCCTTTGTGGCCAAGCAGGTGGCGGAGTTGAAGGGCTGCGACGTTGAGCTTGTGGCCGAGCACACCACGCGCAATTTCGAGCGCTTGTTTCCGGTGAAGCAGTCAGCCGCCGAAGCGTGATTTATGACCTCATGCGATACATGAGGATCATCTTCTATCACCTTGTCATTAAATGACTTTTTAGCGGCCGTATGTAGGACACCGAGGTCGCTCGACCTGACACGCTTGTCAGGGAAATTCCGACCCTTGGTTTGGTGCCCCGCTGACTACTTCGCCCACACGCACGGGCCTACATTGTTTGCACCCCCACAGTTCTTTTGGAGCTGACCATGCAGACCGCCGAGATTCTTGCGAACCCGTTCTCTTTGATGATGAACCCGACCGAGGTCTTTGAAGCGCTGGAGAAATCCGACCGCCTCGACCGTCTGCAGCGCCGCGTGTGCCGCCCGCTCGACAAGCCGCTGATCGCGCGCAAAGAGGCCGACACGAACGACTACGACCGCGCGATCGACGGCGAGAGCGAGTCCGACGGCGCCTGATCGGTTTTGCCGATTGGCGGCCCGTCGCCCCCGCGGCGGGCCAAGTCGTTGCACAGGCGCAGGCCGGCCCCGCCTGCAAACCCTCATCGCCGAGTGCGACTCCAAGACAGCGACTCGGCAAAAATCGCCGGGGTGAAGAAGGAATAGCGAACCTCGCGGCCTTCAGCGCGACATAGCGCTCGGCGCTCACGCTCCGTTCTGCAACGCACAGACCGACAGGCTTGCGGCAGGTACATTGGTGCCGATTGCCCAGCCGCAGTGGCGGGTACGCCCTTGTCGGAGTCGCCTTGAAAAAATCCCCTGTCATGACCGCCGCGGCGGGAACCCGCGTCGCAGATAACCAGAACTCCGAGACCGCCAGCGTGCGCGGCTTCTCGTTCATTTGCCGAAAGTCAGCCTGATGGACGCCCGGACCGACATGTTGGCTCAAGCCGCTCTCTCGCCACCAGCGATCTCGGCGTTCGGGCAGCAACCGGCCGAGAGCGGTCTGCCTCCCAACGGCATGGGCCGGGCGTTCCTCGCCCTGCCGTTCGACGCCATCCGGTTTCAATACGCCGGCGCCGTCATGG
The DNA here is from genome assembly GCA_038241485.1 of Burkholderiales bacterium. Classification (GTDB taxonomy): domain Bacteria; phylum Pseudomonadota; class Gammaproteobacteria; order Burkholderiales; family Burkholderiaceae_C; genus Rhizobacter. Next base: position 13,206 of record JBBRFR010000028.1, on the reverse strand, counting down.
CCGGCCTGGTTCCGCGATCCATCCTCGCCTCGGCCAAGTTCGAGCGAGCGCTCGACGCGCTGGAGCGGCTCACGCTGGGGGCACTTGCAAGGCAGCGGTGAGCACCCCTGACCTTGTCGGTATCCCGTCTGTTTGGCGCCACGGCTCGACCTCGTTGGCTTGAAAAAAGGGATCTGCCCATGCCAAAACTCTCCATGCAGGAGCGAAGCGCAGTGCGAGTTGGCCAGGTTCAGGAGGGGAGGGATGGTCCGACGACGCTCCAGTCTCGCCTCCTTGCATTCGCGCTCGGCCCTACCGCGCTGTTGACAGTCATTTTGAGCATGTTCGCCTTGCCCAGTCACGCCACCGAAGAGCCCGAGTACCAGGTCGTTCGCGAACTCGCGGGCGTCGAGGTGCGCCAGTACGCCGCCTACGCCGTCGCCGAGGTCGTGGTGGATGGGCCGGCGCACGAAGCGGGCGATCAGGCATTTCCGATCCTGGCGGGCTACATCTTCGGCAAGAACAAGGGCGAGCGGAAGTTCGAGATGACGGCACCAGTGAAGCAGGCAGCGGCCCCTGTGAAGCTGGAGATGACGGCGCCGGTCACACAGAGCGCCGCGCCCGGCGGGTTTGTGGTGCAGTTCGTGCTGCCCAAGGGCGTGACCGCCGCCAGTGCACCCGAACCCCTGGATGCGCGCGTGAAGCTGCGTGAGGTGGTGCCTGCGCGGGTGGCTGTCATCCGCTATTCGGGCTTTTGGTCGCAGTCAAATTACGACAAACACTTGGCCCGCTTGCAAACTGCCTTGCGCGCCGCCGAACTGGCGTGGACGGGCGAGCCCGTATATGCACGCTACAACGCGCCATTTACGCCCTGGTTCATCCGCCGCAACGAGATATGGCTGCATCTGGCGCCGGCCCCCTGACGCTGATCAAGTGTTCGGGTTTGAGTGGCGCAGCAGCCTGTGGACTTGGGCGCCTGCCTTGGGTGCGGTAGCGAACAGTCATTGGCCCGCCGGGCGGCCACACTGAACCAAACCATGGCGCCGCGCCCCACCGGCGCCGCCGGCCTTCACCCTTTCACCGTTCTAAGCAACGAGGAGTGTGCTCAATGACCTACCAGAGTGAACTTGGCCGCCATCGCCGCCTCCTAGTGTGTGACATGACCTGCGCTCGCTGTGCTGGCGCGGTCACCAAGGCCCTGAAGGCTGTCGACGCAGTGCGCAGCACGGAGGTTTCCTGATGAACACTTTTGCGGTGTCGAAGGTCGGGTTGGATGCCTCCGGCCGTGTCACGCTGGTGCTGTGGGGAAGGGTGGACACCCGACTCAACACGTGGGCCTCGCCCGAAGTCGTGGTGCCGGTCTCGGAAGTGGTGGACGCACTCAACACGGGTGATGAGGTGTTTGCCCTGTTCCCGTCGATTCACGGGCACCTGCCAGACCGCCGATTCGTCGTCGCCGACTACGACGGCGGCCTGAAGACCATCGTCCTGGACGGGCCCACGGCCTACGAGCGCGAGATTCATGACATGGACAGAATCAAAGCGCCGCGGAACGGGCCGTCAAAAGCCTTACCAAACTCGCGCTGAGCTTGACCGGGTCGGTGTCTCTGAAACATCCACAATGTATATTATGTTAAATCAATGTCAGCTGCCCACGCCATGCCGTCATTGAGCCAGCAGCCAGATTCGGCACCGGACGGTCCATCTCTGAGGGGTGAATTGCCTCACCCCGCAGCTTCAGCCGATGCAGCCGGCGATGCAGCTGGCAAAGCGCATCGCGCGACCCTCTACCGAATGGTGATGCCCCAGCACATCTGCCCCTTCGGGCTCAAGTCACTCGACCTGCTGAAACGACATGGCGTCGAAGTCGACGATCGCTGGATCACGACGTCCGAAGCGCAGGAGAGCATCAAGCGACGGCTCAATGTCGAGACCACGCCGCAGACGTTCATCGGCGGGGTTCGAATCGGCGGCCATGACGATTTGCGCAGGCATTTCGGGCTCAGCGTTCGCGATCCGCAGGCGACCTCCTACCAACCGGTCGTGGCCGTGTTTGCTGTGGCGGCCCTGTTGGCCATCGCCACGGCGGCGGCCAGTTCGCTGCCGGTTCTGGTGCCCGCCACTTTGCACCGCTTCGTGGCCATCAGCATGTGCATGCTGGCCATGCTCAAGCTGCAAGACCTCGAAACCTTCTCGAACATGTTTCTCGGCTACGACCTGCTGGCACGCAAGGTTGTCCGATACGCCTATGTGTACCCCTTTGCAGAGCTTGCAGCGGGCCTGCTGATGCTCGCGGGGTGGCTTGCGGCGCTGTCGGCGCTCTTGGCAGCGTTCATCGGGTCAGTGGGTGCCGCGTCCGTCATCAAAGCCGTGTATCTGGACAAGCGCGACTTGAAATGCGCTTGCGTGGGCGGTGGCAGCAAAACCCCCCTCGGATTTGTCTCCTTGACCGAGAACCTGATGATGGTGGCGATGGCCGTTTGGACGGCCATGAGCCTGATGTGAAAGGAAACCCCAGCCTGTGACATCCAGCGCCAAGAAGCAAGAGCAAGCGGCAGCGGCGCCCGCCCCCGACACGCTGTCGCCTGCCGACCGCTACCAGGAGTTGTTCATCGCGGTGCAAAGCAGTGGCCTTTTCGCCGACAGCAAGACCTTTGTCGACTGCGCGCCGCTGTTCGACCCGCAGACCATCGTCGCCCACTACCGCGCTCAGCATGCGAGCACAGGGTTCAACCTTGCGCAGTTCGTTCACGCGCATTTCGCGCCGGTGCAGCGCACGCCCAGTGAATACCGATCGATTCCTGGCCGGCCCCTGGCAGCCCACATCGAGTCGCTGTGGCCCAAGTTGACGCGGCATCCGGCAGCGCATCCATGGCGGTCATCGCTGCTGCAGTTGCCCAAGCCCTATGTCGTGCCGGGAGGTCGCTTCGGCGAGCTCTACTACTGGGATTCGTACTTCACGATGCTCGGCCTCACCAGCAAGGCCAACGCTGCCTTGTTGCACGACATGGTGGAAAACTTCGCCTACCTGATCGACACCTATGGCCATGTGCCGAACGGCAACCGCAGCTACTACCTGAGTCGATCCCAGCCGCCCGTTTTCGCGCTGATGATCGAGCTGGCCGAAGCGGCTTGCGGGGAACCCGCCGTCCAGTACCTGCCTCAGTTGCAGCAGGAGCACGGATGGTGGATGGCCGATGCGCACGAGGCCGTGCCGGGTGGGGCGCGCCGCCGCGTGGTGCGCCTAGCGGACGGCAGATTGCTCAACCGCTACTGGGACGATCGAGACTCACCGCGCGAAGAGGCGTGGCTCGAAGACGTCCAAACGGCGCGCGCGAGCCAGCGCGACGCACCGGAGGTCTACCGTCATTTGCGCGCTGCCTGCGAGTCGGGCTGGGATTTCAGCTCGCGATGGCTGAGTGAGCAGCCCGCCCCCGCCGCGGCGCCCGCAGGCGAGCCGCGCACGGGTGTGGCGTCCGGGCTGGCATCCATCTGCACGACGGACATCGTGCCCGTCGACCTGAACGCCTTTCTCTACAAGCTCGAAATGAAGATCGCCGACCTCGCGTCATCGGCCGCAGACCAGGCCACGGGTCGCGAATTCGGTGCGCGCGCCCAGGAGCGCAAGGCCGCGATGATCGACATGATGTGGAACACGGGCCAAGGCGCCTTCTTCGACCACGACTGGCGGCGCGGCAAGCAGCGCCGTTGCCTGACGGCCGCCACGGTGGTTCCGTTGTTCGTGGGCCTGGCCGACCCCGCACAGGCCCAGGCCTTGGCCGAAACCATCGGACAGCGCCTGCTCTCACCCGGCGGCCTGGCGACCACGGAGCACTCCAGCAGCGAGCAGTGGGATCGCCCCAATGGCTGGGCACCGCTTCACTGGATGGCGGTGCGCGGTCTCGCCGACTATGGCCATGAAGACGTGTCCCGCAGCATTGCGCAGCGTTGGCTGTCCACGGTGGCCGCCATCTACGACCTCGAAGGCAAGCTGATCGAGAAGTACGCGCTGCGCCGGGTCGAGCAAGAGGCCACCCACGAAGGCGGCGGTGGTGAATATCCGCTGCAAACTGGGTTCGGCTGGACCAACGGCGTCACTGCGGCGCTCCTCGCGCAACAGTTCACTGCGATCGCTGCACCATGAAGTGGCCATCAGCGCTCCTCGTCCTGCTGATGGCTGTCTTGTCGGCCCCTTTGGCCGCGGCACCCAAGAAGCAGACGGTGTGCACCATCACGGTCAACTCCGCCGACGAAAAAGAGACCTTCCGCCGGTACCTACCCGAGTCGAAGTACAACTTCGTCGAGCTCGTCGAGCATGGGCGGCCAGACTGGCTCGCGTCTTCTTGCCGCGCGGCCGTCTCGTGCGACGCGCTCATCATCTCGGGGCACTTTGATGGCGACAACCAGTTCTTTTCCGACCGCCTGGAGGCTCGCGAGTTCTTGACCGTCGATGAACTCGAGCGAGTGTCGTGCAGCAACTCCTGCCCGGGCCTCTTCACCCGCCTCAAAGAGGTTTACCTCTTCGGCTGCAACACCTTGAACCCTCAGCGACAAAGCCGGGCCTTGGCCGATGTGATCCGCGGCTTGCTCACCGAGGGACTGTCGCGCAGCGAGGCCGATCGGAAGTTGAAGACCCTGAACGCAACCCACGGGCAGAGCAGCCTCAACCGCATGCGCCAACTGTTCTCCGGTGTGCCGGTGATCTACGGCTTCTCATCGACCGCACCACTGGGCCCCACCGCCGGCACCGCGTTGACGCGCTACTTCCGCAACTCAGGCACCCGCCCGATTGCCGATGGCCGGCGCGACGCTGCCTTGCTGCGCTCGTTCTCCGCTTTCTCCATGGCCACGACCCACGGCGTGGGCACCAATGAGCCTCTCGCCCAAGCACGCCAAGACATGTGCCGTTTCGCCGACGAGCGCCGTCCCGTGGTCAATAAGCTGGGCTTCGTGCACGAGCTGCTGCAGCGCCCCGGCAATGAGGCCCGGCTGTACCTGGACCGCATCGAGCGCCTGATCGCCACGCTCGACGACCAGACGCGGGAGATCCCCGCAGTCGCCAGTGCGCTGGCTGACATCGCGCGCGACGCCCCGGCGCGTCAGAGCTTTCTCGATGGCACGCGTGAAGCCAGCCAGGAATCGACACGTGTTCGCATGCTGACTCTGGCCCAGGCATTGGGCTGGTTGACGGACGACCAGCGTTGGAAGGAACTCGCGCTGATGCTGGGCGAGTTGCAAGCACGCCCGGTGATCGGCGTCTCCGAGATCGATCTCGCCTGCGAGCTCAATGCAGACCACGAGCTGGATTACGCATTCAAGCGGCGAGTGACACCCGGCAGCGCTGACGACGACGTGCCGCACGCCGCCATGCGCGCCTGCCTGGGCAGCGCTGAAGCCCGTGCGCGCACGCTGGACGGCCTGACCAGCCTGAACGAGGCTGACGTGCAGGCCGCGCAAGCCTACCTGCGGCATCAGCCGGTCACTGACAACGCCGAGCTGCGCAGCGTCGCCCAGCGCATCGTGCGCATGGAGCCCGGCACACCTCAAGTGCGGGCCTTGGAGGTGCTGGCCCGTCACTATGTGTCCGACCCGCAAGTGCTGACGATGCTGACAAAACACTACACCCAGACCGCCTCGGCGCCGGTGCAAAACGCCATCGCCGGCGTGCTGATCCGCGCTGACCGTCGCGCGATCAACCAGGCCGAACTGCGGCGTGTGCTCACCGAGCACCGCCGGCCCGCCGTGTCGGATGACGAGATGGTCGGCGCCTTGCTGGCACGGCTGGCGTCGCCCTGAGCCGCCGCAGAACGCCCCCCCGGCCCTGCGTTCGAAGCCTGCAATGCCCGCAATAGCGCACGAATCCCCGCTTACATGCGCTTTCCAGGCTGCTTGAGTCTGTGAAACACTGACCGCATGTTGTACCGCTCTGCCCTGCTGCCCCGTGGCCTGTCGCGCACCTGGGGCGCCTTGTTGGCCTGCTTGGCCACGGCCTGCCCCTTGGGCGCCGCCGCCGCGCCCAAGACGGTATGCACCGTCACCATCAATTCATCCGACGAACGAGCGGCTTTCGAGCGCCACCTGCCCCGCGGTGACTACCGTTTTGTGGAGCTGGTGAAGCGCGACCAACCCGACTGGTTCGAGCAGGCCTGCCGCAGCGGCGTGCAATGCGACGCGCTTGTCATCTCAGGCCACTTCGACGACGGCAGCGAGTTCTACACCGACCGCCTGGGTGACCGCGACAACCTGCCTGTGCATGCACTGGAGCAGGCTTCGTGCAGCAATTCGTGCAACGGCGTGCTGGCGAAGGTGAAAGAGGTGTATCTCTTCGGCTGCAACACCTTGAAGACCGAGCCCCGCCACGTGGCCGAAGACGAGATCCTGCGCAGCCTCTCGCGCTCGGGCATGGCTGCGCCCGATGCGCAGCGCGTGGCAGCTTCGTTGAACGCGCATTACGGCCAGAGCAACCGCGATCGCCTGCGCACTGTGTTCAAAGACGTGCCGCTGCTCTACGGCTTCTCGTCCAAGGCGCCGCTGGGCCGCACCGCCGGCCCGCTGCTCGAGCGCTATTTCGCCACTGCGCCGGCGGGCGAGGTTGCCAGCGGGCGCGAAAGCGCGACGCTGCTCAAGCTCTTCGGGCCGGCCTCGATGATCGCCAGCTCGGGCCTCACCGCCGCAGACCCGAACCAAGGCTTCCGGCAAGACCTGTGTGGTTTTGCCGATGTGCGGCCGGCCGAGGCCACCAAGGTGGCCTTCTTGCATGAAGTCTTGCGGCGCGACGTGACGGAAGTGCGCATGTTCCTGAACCACATCGAGCTCTACGCCAGCTCGATCGGCCCCACGCACACACGCGTGCCCGAGGTGGCCGCGGCCCTGGACCGCATCAAGAACGACCACGCCACACGCGACCGTTTCCTCGAATTCGCGCGTGACGCCGACCAGGCCAGCGTTCAGACCCGCATGATGGCTCTGGCTCGCAGCCTCGGGTGGCTCAGCCCCGAGCAAGAGCAGGCCGAGTTTCTGCAGATGATCTCGACCCGCATGGCTCGCGGCAGCCTGGGCAAACACGAGGTCGACCTGGTCTGCTCCACCGCTCAAACGCCGAGCCTGGGCCTGGCCCTGAAGGTGCTGGCCACCGGCGCCGTGCGGCCCACCAACGTGGCGCACTCGGCCGCACTCGCCTGCCTGGGCCACGCTGAAGCGCACGAACGCACCGTGCGCGCACTCACCGGTTCCAACGACGAAGAAGTGGCAGTCGCGCAGGTGTACTTGCGGCACCGGCCGCTGTCTGGTGTGGGTGAAGTGCGCGCTGTCACCTCGGGCATTGGCCGCATGACGGTGGCTGCGGCCCAGGTGCGCGCGCTCGAAACGTTGGCACGGCAACGCATGGCCGACCCGCAAAGCCTGAAAGAGATTGCAGAGCTGTTCCCGCAGGCCCGCTCACTCGACGTGCAGCGTGCCATCGCCGGGATCCTCATGCGCTCCGACTACAGATCGCTCGGGGCCGTCGACTTGGCCCGTTCCCTGCGCCAGCACCGCATCAAGTCACCCGACGGAAGCGATGTGATCGACATGCTGATCCGCCTGCTGCAAATGGCATAGCGCGCCCGGCCTGCAGCTCAGCTCTGACGCCGCTGCAGCAGTCGAAGGTCGTCCAACAGGGCCGAAAAGGCCTGCTCGTTCAACGACGCGTGGCGCATCGGCTCGTCGAGCCTGCGCGTGAGTGAATCGAAGTGCTGCCTGTCGGCGTACATGTAGAGCTGCCCCACCTTTTCAGCCAGCCCCCGGTAGCCGTCGTCGATCTCCTGCAGCCGCCGGGCCAACTCCAGCAGGGTGTCGTTGCCGAGATCGTTGCACTGCAGCTGATCAGACATGCTCGCGCTTTTTCTGTTCATGGCGCCACCTTAGGTAGCCAGGCAAGCAAAGTAAACGACATGTTTGAAAACGCGCATGCGCAAGATTGCAAACCGCTGACCCTGGCGCCAGCGACAGACTCAGGCCGTGCGCGTGGCTCGTGGTTTCGCGGTTGTTTTTTGAGCCACCGCGGCGTCGTCGGCGCGGCGCGGGCGGCCTGCGCTGCGGCACACGAGCACGGGCACCGTTGAGCGCGTGATCAGGCCCGGGATCACGCTGCCGGTGAGCAGGCGCATCACGGCGTTGCGCCTTTCGCTTGCCGCCACGATGAGGCCGCACCGACGGGTGCGCGCCGCATCTGCGATGCACTGGGATGCGTCATCGTCGGCCTGGGCCATGGCCTGGCTGCTGGCAACGCCGGCTTTGTCTGCGATGACGGTGGCCGCGGCGAGCAGGCGCTCGCCCTTGGCGCTCACCTCCCGGCGGAACTGTGCGGGGGAAAGCACCATCATCTCGGGCACGTCTGCCACCGGCGCCACGTAGCGCGCAAGCAGGTAGAAGAACACCACCGCGGCGCCATCGACCTGCGCCAGGGCAACGCCCTCTTTCACTGCCGGCTGGGGCGCTGCTGTGTCATTCACGAGGATGAGAATCCGTTTGTACATGGGGTCTCTCTCCCTTCAAGTGGATGGGGCCTGCCGGTTTAGCGCGACGCTCGCTGCGCTAAGAAACGCGTCGAGCAGAGGCTCCGCGCTGAGCAGGTCGGGGCTGGCCGCGTGGAATTCCGGGTGCCACTGCACGCCGGCCACAAACGCCGAGCCGGTGGCCCGGATCGCCTCGATGATGCCGTCTTCACCGCAGCGCGCTTCAACCTGGAGGTCAGAGCCCAGTCGGTCCACCGCCTGGTGGTGGATGCTGGTCACGAGCCCTCCTTCGAGCCCCGCATACACCTCGGCGAGGCGCGCGCCGGGCTCGAAACGCACCTCGTGGTGAAGGCGGTCGTAGAGTTCCGCGTCGACGTGGTCGACCGCGTCGCTGCGCTGCGTGCGGATGTCTTGCAGGAGCGTTCCGCCGAAGGCCACGTTGATGAGTTGCGCGCCGCGACAGATGCCCAGCACCGACTTGCCCTGGTCGAGGAAACCTTCGAGCAGCTCCATTTCGTAGCGGTCGCGCACGACATCGCCGGCCCAATCGGCACGCAAAGGCTGCTGCCCATAGCTCGTGGGGCTGACATCGGCGCCGCCTTGTAGCACCAGGCCGTCGAGCGCATTCACGTAGTTGCGCACCGACACCTGGCGCCGCGCGATCTCGGCATCGAACCCCAGGGCGGGGATCATGAAGACCACCGCACCGCGCGCCATGATCCAGTGCGCGATGGATTGCTCCAGGTACTGCAGCGTCTTATTGCGAAACCCGAGTTCGACGGGCGGGCGGTGCAGCAAACGCGCCGACAAGCCGATGCGAAGGGGGGCACCCTCAGCGGTCATGCGGGCTGGCCTTCCCATCGCAGGCACTGCCTGCGCACCGTTTCGTTGAGCAACTGTTCGCGCTGCTGCACGCCGCGCAGCCAGGTCGCGTCGTTGCCTGTGCCGCCAAGCTCCGACCAGATGAAGCTCAACGCGCCTTCGGCCTTCAGCTCCATGGCGTGCACTTCCAGTGTCCGCAAGGTGTGTTCGATGTCTTCGCGCAGCGTGCGGTGCTCGCCGGTGGTCGGGTCGACGAAGGTGCCGTCGAGCCCAAAGCGGCAGGCCTGGAAACGGTTGAAGGTGTAGGGCAGATAGTCGTCTTCGCTGGCGACGAAAGGCCTTTCAACGCGCAGCCAGCGGGCGATGCATTGGATGAAAGCTGCCAGCGCCGCGGCTTTTTCGATCGTTAACGGCGTGTCCAGCACGCGCACTTCGATCGTGCCGAACTCGGGCTTGGGGCGGATGTCCCAGTAGAAGTCTTTCATGCTCTTGACCACCCCGGTGCGCGCCATTTTCTCGAAGTAGACGAGGAAGTCTTCCCAACGGGTGACGAAAGGCGCGCGCCCCGACAGCGGAAAGGCGAAGACGGAGTTCAGGCGCGCGGAATGGAAGCCCGTGTCGTGGCCCTGGACAAAAGGAGAAGACGCCGACAGCGCGATCAGATGGGGAATGAAGCGCGACAGCCCGTGCAGCAAGACAAGTGCCTGGTCAGGCCCCGGGCAGCCCACGTGCACGTGCTGGCCGAACACCGTGAACTGCTTGGACAGGTAGCCGTACAAGCTCGACAGCTCGTTGAAGCGAGGCTTGTCGAAAATGCGGCGATCGCTCCACTGCTGAAACGGGTGCGTGCCACCGCCACACAAGCCGACGTTCAGGCGTGAAGCGCACTCAACCAGGGCGTCGCGCGTTTGAGTGAGCTGCTCCAGCACCTGCGCATGGCCGTCGCACACGCCGGTGCACAGCTCGATCATGCTTTCGGTGATCTCGGGCGTCACGTTGCCAGGAATCTTGTGTTTGCCCATCAAGCGCAGGAGATCGCGCGCGCTGGGCGAGAGGTCGTAATCGTGCCGGTTGACGATCTGAAGTTCGAGTTCGACACCCAGTGAGAGAGACCTGGAGTCGGCAAATGGACCGAGGCTCATGACGCACCCTCCCCGGGCGATGCCGGCGAGGGCCGGTACTCTCCCGCGATCTGCAACCCCCACTGCACGAGGATGGGCCCCGCCAGTGCCATCACCGCCACGGCCGTCAGCGCCACAGGCGCCACGGTCTGGGCAAACTCCGGATGGACCAGCCGCAGTTCAGCCAGCAGCACGAGCGTGGTGGCCGACAACGGCGTGAGGGTGAGGGCCAGGGCCCAACCCTGGCGCACCTCGGCTCCCGTGAGGCGGGCGGTGGCGACCAGCACCATCGCACTGGCCATCGTGCGTGCAACGAGCAGCGCCACCGCCCCCATCAACCCGGCGGCGACCGCCTGCGGCGACCACGCCGCCCCCACCACGACGAACAGCATCAGCACCAGCACCCCGCCGGCCGTGCCGAAGTGACGCGGCCAGATGCACGGGCGGTCACTCGAATTGCGCAGCATCACACCGGCCAGCAGGGGCACGAGCAGTGTGGACACGGCAAACATGCGCGCGGCGGTGACGGCCAGGAGCACCAGGCCGAACAGCAGCAACACCGAGTTTTCGTCGCGCAGCTCGAATTTGCGCATGACCACGGCGACGGCCTTGGACAGCAGCACCGCCAGCAGGACCGAGCCCGCGAAGGTGTACAGCGGCTGCGAGATGCCCTGCACCCAATCGCCACGCTGGTCCATGTGGAGCCAACCGATCGAGAGCTTGAGTGCGAGCACCGCATAAAGTGTGCTCAGCGCCGACATCACGATCATGCGTTCGGTGACCAGCCCGGCCGACTTCAGCTCTGCGGAGACACGCCCGATCATGGCGCCCGACGCAGACATCGTAAGCACAGCGCACGCCAGAGCGACGTTGGTCTCGACATCAAGCCATCGCAACGCCGCGAACACGGCCAAGAAGCTCGCCAACGACTGCGCCGCACTCGTCCACAGCAGCGCCGGATTGGCGCGCAGCCAGCGCAGGTTCACCCGGCTTCCCAGCTCGAACAAAAGCAACGCAAGCGCCAGGTCGACGATCAGGCGCACCTCGTCATGTAGCCGCCCATCGCTCAGCCCATATCCGGTGGCCGCCACGCCCATGCCCGCTGCGACGTAGCCCACGATGCGTGGCAGCCCCAACCAGCGGAACATCGCTTCGCCGAGCAGAGCCCCAGCAACCAGCGCGAGGGCAACCCACCCCATGAGATCGGCCACCGGGGGCCAGGGTTGCACATGCAAAAAAGTGGCAATGTCGATCATCGATCAACTCCTCCGGAAAGGGCGACGGTACGGCACCCATTTTGTTTTCTGACGGGCGACAACCCTCAGCCAAAGTTTCGTTCGGGCTGACCCTGTCGAAGGTTCAACCCGAACGCAGAGTATTTCGCACACGCTGAACTTGGTCGCTAATCAGTTTCCTGATTCGTGACCAAGCTCAGCTGCCCTGCCCCACCCACCGTTCGGGCTGACCCTTGGACAGGCTCAGGACAGGGTCCGCTTCGCGGATCGAAGCCTTGCGCAGCCCTTCGACTTGCCCTGTCCTGAGGTGCCGAAGGGTCAGGGCAAACGGAGCTTGGCTGAGGCACGTCGCCAATCAGGATCAGTTTTGTCACGCTCGTGCCCGCCCCGTCACGATGCCCATCAAACCCAACGGGCGAACCCCGGCATCGGTCTCGACCGAGTGGCTCGGTAGGGAGAGCGCGTCGAGCCGCTCATTGAGCAAGCGGAACTCGGTGGACATCTGCTGCGCAAGCGTCTCGATGCGGGAGGCTTCGGCCTTGTCGGCGAGTTCTTGCACGCGCCGAATCTCTTTGAGCTGCTTGCGCGATTCAAGCAGCGATCCGATCTGGTTGCGAAGATTCGCCAAAAAGAAAAGCGCGACCAGCACACCAGCCAGACCGAGCATGACCACGCCCAGCGGGGCTTGCACCTGCATCACCAGCAGGTTCAAAGGGGCGGACACCATCAGTGTCGACCAGTTGAGGGCGGCCAGCAGCGCGGCCACGGCGGCCGCGCCCCAGGCCAACAGGTTGCTCATTCGGTTCATGGTGTGTCTCCTCATGCGTCGGGAGAGAAGGTGTTGGGCCACGGGGGTGTGGGCATCTTCACCATCTCATGGCAGCACCTTACGTTCTTATCGATGCAAAGTAAAATCGAATTCTGCAAACTCTGGTTCGCGAATATGAAAACCAAACCGGCGCTGGCTGGTGACCGATCCCCCGGCAAGCTGCAGATCAGTTGGACCGACTTTCACACCGTACTCACGATTGCCACGCAGGGCAGCGTGGCCCGCGCCTTCCCGATCCTGGACATGACGCACTCCACCTTGCTGCGCAAGCTCGACGCCATCGAGACGCGCCTCAAGACCCGCCTGTTCGAGCGCGAACGCGGCCACTACACGCCCACGGCCGCGGGCCACGAGCTGGTGCAGGCGGCTCAAACGTTTGAGTCAATCGCGCTGGCCGCGGAGGCGCGTGCCATGGGGCAAGACCTGCGCCCAAGTGGGCACGTGCGCGTGAGCACCTCGTCCATCGTCATCGACCACCTGCTGCCAACAGTGCTCTCGCAGTTTGCGACTGTGTTCCCGGCGGTTCAAATCGAACTTCTCTCGTCGCGCGAGCACGCGAGCCTGCGCCGGCGAGAGGCCGATGTGGCCATACGCATCGCCGACGAGGTGCCCGAGTGGCTGGTGGGCCGCAAGCTGGCCAGGCTTCAATTCAAGGTCTATGGCCGCCGCCGCGGTCGCACGGCCACGCCGCTTCGCTCAATGGCCGAGCTGACCATCGAGCGTCG
>JBBRFR010000027.1:0-19402 GCA_038241485.1 Burkholderiales bacterium | reverse complement strand
GTCTTGGGCGCTGCGGCTCAACAGGTTGCCGCTCAAGCTGCCCTGGGCCGAAGCGAGGGCGAGGGTGCGAACCGGTGCCGCCGCGGCTGGCGCCGAGGCTGCGGCAGCACGAGCCGGTGTGCCAGGCGGGCGGGCCTGCAGGTTTTCGACCCACACCGGCGGCGCCGCCTTCAGCTCGGTGCGCAGGCTGAGCTGGTGTTCGCGGGCGCTGCCCTTGAGCTGCAGTGTGGTGTTGCCGAGTTGTTTGTTGCCCCAGGCGGCCTGGCCGATGTCGAGCTGCACATCGAGGGGGGCGTCGGTGGCGCTGCCCAGTTGCCAGCGGGCCTCGCCTTGGCCCACGCTCCAGTCGCCCGCGCGCACGCCGGTGAGCGTGCCCTTGCCTTGGCTGTTGATCTCGGGCCAGCGGCCGCTCATCTGCGCTTCGGCGGTGAGGGCGCCGCTCAGGTTGGCGGCCATGTCAGCCGCCTGGCCGGGCGGCAGCAGCTCTCTGAGCATGGGCGCCAAGCGGTTGAGGGTGGGCGCGCGGGCCTCCAGCGTCCATTGGTCCTTGCGGCCGGTGGCGTCGGGGGCGATCTGGCCGTCGAGCTTGATGCGGTTGCCGGCCACGTCGAGCACGGCGCTGGTGGTCATCGGGTCGGTGACCTTGGCGTGGCGCCAGGCCACGTCGCCGGTGACGGCCACACCGGCCACGACGCTGTTGTTGAGCTGGGCGGTGGCCTCGCCGAGCAGGCCGCTCAGGCGTTCGATCAGGCTGCGCTTGTCAGCGGGGCCGCTGCTGCGCAGGCTGTCTGGCACGCTCAAGGTCACGTCACTCAACAGGTTGACACGGTGCACGCCGCCTTGCCAACCGCCGCGTGGCCCGGCTGGGAACCAGGGTTTGGGGTCGAACTCGACCAGCGAGGCTTTGGCCTTGACCTGCCAGGCGGTGGCCTCGCGCTCGGCGGTGCCGGTGAGCAGCGCTTGCGCGCCGCCGGCCGAGGCGCGCAGCTCGCGCAGCTCGATGCGCTCTTCGGAGCCCACGGCATCGAGCCGCAGTTTGACCGGCCGGGCCAGGTCGACCAGCTGGCCGGTCAGCTCGGCCAGGGCGGTGAAGTTGGGCGGGCCGGCGGCGCCCGAGGGCTTCTTGGGCTGGGCCTTGCCCGACAGGGTGAGCGGGCCGCTCAGCGTCATGGCGGCGAGGTGCGAGTCGAGCGCGCTGGGTTGCAGTTGATCGAGCTGGGCTTCGATGTTGAACTCGCCGGCTTGCCAGCGTGCCTTGCCTTGCACCGTGCCAGCGTTGTGGCGCTCGTCAGCGAGCTGGGCTTCGAAGCGGGTCAGCTCCAGCAGGTCGGCCTGGTCGGTGCGCCAGCGCCCGCTCAGGGCGAGCTTGCTCACCGGCAACTGCTGCATGTCCCAGCGGCCGGGTTTGGCGTTGTCGAGGTCGGCGTTGAGGGTCAGCGTGTGGGGCTCGTTGGTGGTGGGGGGGGCGATGCGCAGCGTGCCGCTCAGGGCGGTGAGCGGTGCGCGCTCCAGCACGGCCGACAGGTCCAGGCCCTGGGTGCGGGCTTCGAGCTGCGGCAGTGGCCAGGCGTCGGCGAGGGCGACCAGCGCGGTGGCGTCGAGTGACTGGCCTTGGGCGCGCACGCTGGCCTGGGCGTTGAAGCGCGCCAGCGGGCCGTTGGCTTGAGCCTGCGCCTGCCAATCGGCGCGCAAGGTTTTGGCCCAGGTGGGCAGGCTCGGGCTGCTGGCAGCTTGTGCACTTTGGGTGGCCTTGAGTTGTGCGTCCAGCAGCAAGGGCGCTTTTGCGCCGATGCGCAGGTGGCCGCTGAGCTGCATCGGGTCGAGGCGCAGGCTCAAGCCTTCGATGCGGTGTTGCCGGCCGTGGTCGTGGCCCAGCTCCAGCTTGGCGCGCAGGTCGCGCAGTGGGCGATTTTCCAGGCCGGGCAGCTGCACTTCGGCCACCCGCAGTTCGTTGACCACCAGCTCCAGCGGCAGGCGCAGCGTGCCGGGCAGGGTGATGGGCTTGTCGCTCGGGCCGGGGGGCACGGTGATGGTCACGCGCTCGGCTGTCAGCGACTCGATCTCGAAGCGCGCCCAGGTTTGGGGCACCGGCGTGTAGCCCACGCTCAGGGCACGCCAAACCGGCCGGTCGATCACGATGCGCGTGCCGCCCGCCGTGACGACGATCACTTGCTTGGCCTTGAGGTCGCCGATCAGCGTGCCCTCGGGTTCGATCACCTGCACGTCGATGCCGGCCAGCGACAGGCGCGCCAGCAGCCAGGCGGTGCCGCCGCTGGTGCCTGCGGCCCAGAACAGCCCCGCCAGCATGCTGCCCAGCAGGGCGAACACCAGCACCAGCACGCCGGCGCCAATGAGCGTGCGGCTCCAGCGGCGGCGTCTGGGGGGAGTTGCGGCGGTGCTCTCGTCCATCAGAACGCAATGCCCACGCTGAAGTGCAGGCGGCCCTTGTGCAGGTCGTGGCCGTAGGCCCAGTCGATGCGCAACGGCCCGACCGGGCTGCGCCAGCGCAGGCCCAGCCCGTAGCCGAGCGCGGGCTTGTATTCGCTCCACTGGTCGACGGCGTTGCCAGCGTCGAGGAAGGCGGCCCACCAGATCGACGGCCGCTTGGCGCTGAAGGCGTGTGCAATTTCGACGCTGCCGGTCAGCAGCTTGCGCCCGCTGGTGAGCACGCCGCTCTTGCGCGGCCCGAGGTCGCGGTAGCCGTAGCCGCGCACCGAGTCGTCGCCACCGGCGCGAAACAGCAGCGTGTCGGGGATGCCGACGTCTGCTTTGGCAAACACCTCACCGAACTCCAGCCGCGTCTGCGTGAACCATGAGCTGCTCAACGGCCAGTAGAGCGTGTTGCGGGTGTAGAGGCGGCTGAAGGGGCCGCTGTCGGCGCTGTCAGAGCGGGCAAAACCGCCGGCCGCCTGGATCACCGAGGTGAGGCCGCGGGTGGGCAGGATGATGTCGTCCACATCACGCCAGATCCAGTTGTAGTTCATCGACACGGCGCGGCTGGTGGACTCGCCGAGTGCGTTTTGTACCGTCGCGTTGAGCAGCTCACCGAAGATCAGCCGCTCGATGCGCTCGGTGTAGAGCGTTCGGCCGGCCCGCACCTTCCAGGAGAAGGTGACGTCGTCGACGGTGTCGAGCCGGGTGATGGCGCCGGCCAGCAGGCGGCGGTACTGGGCCTCGCCAGGGTCGGTGAGCAGCTCACCCTCCCACGAGCGCAGGTTGCGGCCCAGCTCGAATTTGTTGTGCATCTGCAGGTCGAACCCGAAGGGCCGCAGGTGGCGGTGTTCCAGCGTCACGCGTTCGCGCGTGTTGTCGCTGAAGCCGACGCCGGCCACCGCCTGCTGCAGCGATTGTTCGGTCACGCGCACACGCACCGGCACGGCGGCGGCTTGGGCCGGGTCGGGATCGATCTCGACCGAGACACCGTTGAACAGGCCGAGCTTGCCCAGGCGTTCTTGATAGTCGAACAGGCGCTTTTCGTTGTAGGGCGTGCCGGGGGTGAAGTCGACCACGTTGCGGATGCCGGCTTCGCTGTAGCGCTTGAGGCCTTCAATCTGCAACTCGCCCAGCAGGAACAGCGGGCCGCTCTCGATCTCCAGCGCCAGGTTGGCTTCGTGGGTCTTGGCGTCGATGTGGGCCAGGGTGCTGGGGGACCAATTGGCCGTGGGATAACCGTCGGCTCGCAGCAAGGCCAGGGTGCTGTTTTTGGCGCTGCTCCACTCGGGTTGACTGAAGGGCTTGCCCTCTTTCAACGGCCAGCGCGCGCGCAGGCGGGCGAGCAGGGCCTGGGCGGCGGGGTCACCCGCGGTGATGTGCTTTTGCAGGTCACCACCGGCGTTGAGCTCCCAGGTGACGACCGTGGTGCGCGGCCCCGGCGTGACCGACAGCGTGATCAGCGGCGTTTGATCGGGCGGGTCGTCACGCTTCACGCTGACCTGTGGGCTGAAGTAGCCCTCGGTTTCGAGCAGGGTGCGCGCCTGTGCCGGCGACGCCGCGGACAGGCGGATCAGCTCGGCGTTGGTGATTCCGTCGGTTTGCGGTGCGTTCTGGAAGCGCGCCAGGTCGAGGTAGGTCAGCAGCAGTTGGCGCAACTCGTCGGGAGCCTGCACCTCGACCCGGTACGACACCGTGCTCGGCGCCGAAGCCGCGCCGGCCGGTGCCACGGCGGCCGCCGGTTCGGTCGCCACCGATGCGGGCGGTGCGTCTTGCGGCACCGCGGCGCAGCCCAAAAAACATGCAACAGCCATCAGGCCCGTAACATGCCGGGCCGCACGATGAGCCAGCTCGCTCATTTGCTCAGCAAGCGCATGGCCCCTTCGAGGCCCTGGAGGGTGAGCGGGAACATGCGCTGGTTCATCAGCTGTTGAATGACGGAGATGCTCTGGCGGTAGCTCCACACGCCTTGCGGTTCGGGGTTGATCCAGGCGAACTTGGGGAAGGCGTTGGTGAGGCGCTGCAGCCACTCGGCGCCGGCCTCTTCGTTGTTGTATTCAACGCTGCCGCCGGGCTGCAAGATCTCATACGGCGACATCGTCGCGTCGCCCACGAAGATGAGCTTGTAGTCCTTGTTGTACTTGCGAAGAATGTCCCAGGTGGCGAACTTCTCGCTGTAGCGGCGGCGGTTGTTCTTCCACATGAAGTCGTAGACGCAGTTGTGGAAGTAATAGAACTCCAGGTGCTTGAACTCGCTCTTGGCGGCACTGAAGATTTCTTCCACGCGGTGGATGTGTTCGTCCTTCGTGCCGCCCACGTCCATCAGCAGCAGCACCTTCACCTTGTTGTGGCGCTCGGGCACCATCTTGATGTCCAGGTAGCCGGCGTTGGCCGCGGTGGAACGGATGGTGTCGTCGAGGTCGAGTTCTTCGGCCGACCCTTCGCGTGCAAAGCGGCGCAGGCGGCGCAGCGCCACCTTGATGTTGCGCGTGCCGAGCTCGAGGTTGTCGTCGTAGTCTTTGAACTGGCGCTGGTCCCACACCTTCACCGCGCTCTTGTTGCGGCTCTTGTCTTGCCCGATGCGAATGCCTTGCGGGTTGTAGCCATAGGCCCCAAAGGGCGAGGTGCCGCCGGTGCCGATCATCTTGCTGCCGCCTTCGTGGCGTTCTTTCTGTTCTTCGAAGCGCTTCTTGAGCGTTTCCATTAGCTCGTCCCAGCCCATCTTCTCGATGGCGGCCTTGTCTTCGGCGCTGAGCTCCAGCTCCATCTTCTTGCGCAGCCAGTCGAGCGGGATGTCTTGGGTGAAGTCGGTCAGCAGCTCCACTCCCTTGAAGTAGGCGGCAAAAGCGCGGTCGAACTTGTCGAAGTTGGCTTAGTCTTTCACCAGCGCAGTGCGGGCGAGGTAGTAGAACTTGTCGACCGTGGGGCCCGACTCGTCGTCGATCACGCCTTCTTTCAGGGCTTCGAGCAGGGTCAGGTACTCCTTGACCGAGACTTTGAGCTTGGCGGCGCGCAGGGTGTAAAAGAAGTCGATCAGCATGGCCGGATTTTGAGGCATGGCGTGCGGATGTGCGCAAACCCATGCGACAGGTTTGAAAGCCCCGATGCTATAAGGATCGGCGCCTTCTGGCTGTCTCCTGCTGGTCTTCTTTGCCTCTGCCACCTGCTCCCGCTCCTGCTCCATCCCCATGCCCACCCTGTCAGCGACCGAAACCGCCTTTCTGATGGTGGCCTGCCAGCAGGCGGTGCTCGCGTTCGGCTGGGGGGTGGGCGCGGTCGCACTCAAGCTCGACCGGCGCTCGGTCGTTCAGTGGGCGGGCTATGCCTTGCTGACTGGCGCCGCGCTGGTGCTCTTTGTCTGGGCCACGCAGAGCCTCAGCGAAGAAGCGCGTGCGCTGGGCAACGTCTGTGTGGTGGCCGGCATCATGCTGATGCAGCGCGGTGTGCGCCAGTTTGTAGGCCACGCGGCACCGGCTTGGTGGTACATCCTGCTGCTCGCCGGTGTGCTGGCCGTGGCCTGGTTGGGCATGTCCGCGCACTACGGCGCGGTGCGGGTGGCGGTGATTTCGGGTTTGTTGGGCCTGCTGTGCCTGGCCACCGCCTGGGATGTGTTCACCTACGCCCGCCACAAGCTGGAGCTGCGCTGGGGCTTCGTGCTCGCTGCGCCGTTGGTGCTGGGGGCGGTGGTGTTCCTCGGGCGCAGTGGCCGGGCGATCGTGGCACCGGGCAGCGTGGTGGCCGAGATCACGGCCAACAGCGCACTGAACACGGGCTCGGCGGTGGTCTTAATGGTCACCGCGCTGGTGTTTCACCTGACGCTGGTGGCGCTGGTGGGCGCGCGCCTGATGACCGAGCTGAGCCGCCTGTCGCGCCACGACAGCCTCACCGAGCTGCTCAACCGCCGTGCACTGAATGACCTGTTGCGCGACGAAGCGCGCCGCGCCATCCGCGCCAACCAGCCGTTTTCGGTGCTGATGATCGATGCCGATTACTTCAAGGGCATCAACGACCGTTTCGGCCACGCGGCGGGCGACGAGGCCTTGCGTCACCTCGCGCTGATCCTGCGCACAGAGATGCGTGACGTTGACCGGGTGGGCCGCTTTGGCGGCGAAGAGTTCATCGTTTTGTTGCCCGGAACCTCGGCCTCCGAAGCCCTGAGCGCCGCCGAGCGGCTGCGTGACGCCTTGTTGCGCCGGCCCTGGGCCTGGCAGGGCGAGGTGTTGCGCTTGACGGTGAGCACCGGCGTGGCGGCTTGGCGTGGACCGCATGACGAGGTTGATCTCTTGCTGAAGCGCGCCGACGCGGCGATGTACCGCGCCAAGTCGCTGGGTCGCGACCGCTTCGAGTTTGACCAATAACACCAAATAGGTCACCAAATCAGCGCCTCCTTGGCGTGACAGCGTGTGCGTGCGCTCGCATCATCGAGCCCACGATGGCAACACAAGCAATAGTTGGATGGCAAAGGGCGGGAGCTGCGCTTCTGCTCTTCAGTGCGCCCGCTTGGGCCGGTGGTTTGCCAGACTGCCCTGTGGCCGCATTTGGCGATGTCTCGGCGACGCAGCATGTGGCCATGCAATCGGGCGCTTGCCGCCTAGAGAGCGCCCGCTGGAAGCTCGAAACCCCACGTGCCCGGCCCGCCGACGCCGGCCCCAGCCTGCTGCGGGCCGAGTTCAGCTCCTTGATGGCGTTACAGGCCTCGTCGCTGATGGGCGCGCTCAAGGTCGACTGGGCCGGCCTGCGTGGCGGCACGGGCGATGGCAGCCTGCGCACCGAGCGCGCGGCGGTTTCGGTGGGTGGCCTGCTGCGCCTGGTCGACAACCTCTCGCTGCAGACCAACCTGGGTCTGGAGCATGCCGGCGCCCCGCGCACCCGCGCCACCGTCAGCAGCGTCTGGCGGCCCAGCAAGATGTCTGTGTTGTTTGCCGAATGGGCTGGCTCCGACGCTGGCACCGAGGCGCACCGCGTGGGCGCCCGTTGGTGGCTGGTGCCACGCCGGCTGGCCGTCGACATGGGCGCACGCTACCTGCCCGATGGGGCGGGCTGGGTGGATCGCCGCGTCGGCCTGGCGTTCAACCTTTCGCTTTGAGCTTCTTGGCGCGGCCGCCGGCCGGGTCGTGTTGCTTCAGCCAGTCGAAAAACTCGCTGTACCAAAGCTTGGAGTTGCGCGGTTTCAGGATCCAGTGGTTCTCATCAGGGAACCACACCAGCCGCGCATCGACCCCCCTCGCCTTGAGCGTGTTGTAGTAGGCGAGGCCCTGTTGGTCGGGCACTCGGTAATCGAGCGCGCCGTGCACCACCAGGGTCGGCGTTTTCATGTGCTTCGCAAACGCGTGCGGGCTTTGGGCGTGGATCTTGGGCAGGTCGTCCCAGTACCAGGCGCCCAGGTCCTTGGCGTGCCAGGTGAAGGCGTCGTCGCTGAACATCGCCGTCCAGTCGAAACAACCGGCGTGGCACACATAGGCCTGGTATCGCCCGGGCTTCACGTGGCCGTTCATCCACGCGACCATGTAGCCGCCGTAGCTGCCGCCGGTGGCGAAGACGCGGGCCTTGTCGACCCAGGTTTTCTTGAGCAGCCAGTCGGTGGCGGCCTCCACGTCTTGCAGCTCCAGCTCGCCCCAGCGGTGCGTGATGCTGTCGAGGAACTGGTAGCCGAAGCCGCTGGAGCCGTGGTAATTGACGCAGGCCACCACATACCCTTGCGCCGCGAACACATGGTTGTTCCAGCGGTAGTGGAAGGTGTCACCGGCGGCGGCGTGCGGGCCGCCGTGGATGCTGTGCATCACCGGGTACTTTTTCTTCGGGTTGAAGTCGGGCGGGTAGATCAGCCACACCTGCACCGGCTCGCCCAAAGCGCCGCTGACCTGCACGGATTCGTGGTGGCCCAGGCGAAACGCCTTCAGCTTGTCATCGTTGAACGACTCCAGCCGCAGCGCCGGGTCACGGCCGTGGTGGGCGTGCACCCGCACCGGGTGGTCCATCGCGTCGGCGGCGGTGACGATGATCTCGCCCGCCACATCGAACTGCTGCACCCAGCCGCCCATCACCGCCTCGCGCGCCGTGCCGTCTTTCAGCTCGAAGCGGTAGAGGTGGCGCTGGCCCTGATCTTCGGCGGTGAAGTACACGGCCTCGCCGTCGGCGGCCCAGCGCAGCGGCGTGTTGACCTCGTGGTCCCACTGCGCGCTCAACACCCGGTGTTTGCCACCACGCTCCAGCACGGCCAGCTGGTGGTGGTGGGTGTGGCGCTTGCCTTGGTGGGCGGTGACGAAGGCGATGTGTTGGCCACCGGGGCTGTAGCGCGGGGCCTCGCAGTTCCAGGCCTTGTCTTGCACCAGGGCCTCGACCTTTCCGGTGCGCACGTTGAGCTCGGCGATGGCGTTGCAGTTGTCGATCTTCTTGGGCTCGCTGGGGTCGTGGGCAAAGACGATGTGTTTGCCGTCGGGCGAGATGTCGAAGGCGTCGGCACCGGGCTCGTAACGCGAGAGTTCGTAGGCCGAGCCTTCGAACAGGTCACGGATGCGGCCCGTGGCCACCTCCAGCACATGCAGGTGGGCGACGCGGCCCATGGGCAGGTTGTGGTCCCAGAAGCGGTATTGCGTTTCGCTGGTGACGTAGGCGCTTTCCTTGCGTTCCTTGAACTCTTTGTGGCGCTTGGTTTGTGCGTCAGAGCCCTTCAGCTCGGGCCAGACCCAGGCGATGAAGGCGATGCGCTTGCCGTCGGGGAACCACTTGAAGGCCTCGATGCCGGGCGCGAAGTGGCTCACACGTTGCGCCTCGCCACCATCGGGGGCGATCACGTAGAGCTGGGGGCTGTCGTCTTTCTTGCCTTCTTGTTCGCGCTTGGCCACGAAGGCGATGCGCTCCCCGGTGGGTGACCAGGCGGCTTGGCCGTCTTTTTCACCGCATTGGGTGAGCTGGCGCGGTGTGCCGCCAAAGGTGGAGAGCAGCCACAGGCTGGTGAAGCCCTTGTTCTCGTCCATCGAGTAGCGGGCGACCGAGCACACGGCCTGTGTGCCGTCGGGTGAGAGCGCGAGGCCGCCGACGCGGTCCAGCGCCCAAATGTCGTCGACGGTGAGTGTTTTGCGTTGGGCCATGGTGTTTTGGGGGTGAAAAAAAAGCCGCTCGACGCGGCTTGTTGTGATGCCGCGCTCAGCGAGGCTTGTCTATTTGCCAGAGCAGGTGGGCCTTCACTGTGGGCCACTCGCTCGCGATGATGCTGTAGACGCAGGTGTCGCGCAGCGTGCCGTTGGCGGCAAGCTGGTGGTGGCGCAAAACGCCGTCGAGCTTGGCGCCCAGGCGCTCGATGGCGCGGCGGCTTTGCTGGTTGAAGAAGTGCGTGCGGAACTCGACCGCAATGCAATTTAGCTGCTCGAAGGCGTGCGTCAGCAGCAGCAGTTTGCACTCGGTGTTGAGTGGGCCACGCTGGGCGCTCGCTGCCGTCCAGGTGGAGCCGATCTCGACGCGGCGGTTCTTAGCGTCGATGTGCATGTAGGTCGTCATGCCGACGAAGCGGCCGCTCGCGTCGCGCACGGCGAAGGGCAGCATCGAGCCTTCGGCTTGCAGGCGCAGGCGGCGCTCGATCTCCTTGCGCATGCCTTCGGGCGACGGGATGCTGGTGTACCAGAGCTTCCAGAGTTCGCCGTCTTTCGCCGCCTCGGTGGCCTTGGCCTCATGCGCCAAGCTCAGCGGCTCGAGCGTCGCGTGAGCCCCTTTCAAGGTGACTGACGCGGCAAAACTCATCAGCGGTTGTGCTTTTGCATGAACACAAGCTTCTCGAAGAGCGACACGTCTTGCTCGTTCTTGAGCAGCGCGCCGACCAGC
Organism: Burkholderiales bacterium; assembly: GCA_038241485.1. Classification (GTDB taxonomy): domain Bacteria; phylum Pseudomonadota; class Gammaproteobacteria; order Burkholderiales; family Burkholderiaceae_C; genus Rhizobacter. The sequence continues at coordinate 9,154 of JBBRFR010000027.1, read as the reverse complement.
GGCGGCACCGAGACCTTGTCGTCCTTGCTTTGCAGCACTTCGAGTGGAATGTCTTCGGCCACCAACAACTTCAGCCAATCAAGCAGCTCCGAGGTGGAGGGCTTCTTCTTCAGGCCGGGCAGGTTGCGCACGTCGTAGAAATTTTTCAGTGCGGCGCCCAGCAGTTCGCGGCGCAGCTTGGGGAAGTGCACGTCAACAATTCGCTGCATTGTCGTGGCGTCGGGGAACTTGATGTAGTGGAAGAAGCAGCGGCGCAAGAACGCGTCGGGCAGCTCTTTTTCGTTGTTGGAGGTGATGAACACCAGCGGGCGGTGCACCGCCTTGATGAGCTCACGTGTTTCGTACACGTAGAACTCCATGCGGTCGATTTCGCGCAGCAAGTCGTTGGGGAATTCGATGTCGGCCTTGTCGATTTCGTCGATCAGCAGCACCACCGGCTGGTCGGCGGTGAAGGCCTGCCACAGCACACCCTTGAGGATGTAGTTGTGGATGTTTTTCACGCGCTCGCCCCCGTCGACGTCGGCCAGCTGCGAATCACGCAGGCGGCTCACCGCGTCGTATTCGTACAGGCCTTGTTGTGCCTTGGTGGTTGACTTGATGTGCCACTGCATCAGCGGCATGCCGAGGGCCTGCGCCACTTCCTCGGCCAGCATGGTCTTGCCGGTGCCGGGCTCGCCCTTGATGAGCAAGGGCCGCTTGAGCGTGGCGGCCGCGTTCACCGCCAGCATCAGGTCATCGGTGGCGACGTAGTTCTCAGAACCTTGGAATTTCATGGGGCTGGGGGGTGTAGGGGTGTCGGGTCAGTATATAAGCGCTGGCCTCTGAGTCACTGTCCGGCAGATGACACGCGGGCAACGGCCAAAACACCGCCAAAAGATCAGGCGCGGCTTCCCTATAATCCGCGGTTACTTCAAAGACCCGCCCTCTGCAGGATCATGAAAAAACTGCTTTCCACGTTCATCACCCTGGCTGCCCTTGGCAGCGCCACCCTCAGCACCCACGCTCAAGACGTGAAGGCCAGCGCACAAGCTGGTGAAAAGAAGGCGGCCTTGTGCATTGGTTGCCACGGCATCGCCGGCTACCAGGCCAGCTTTCCCGAGATTCACAAGGTGCCGATGATCTCGGGCCAGGGCGCCAAGTACATCGTCTCCGCGCTCAACGCCTACAAGAAGGGCGAGCGCAAGCACCCGACGATGAAGGCCATCGCCAGCACGCTGTCTGACCAAGACATGGCCGACCTCGGTGCCTTCTACGAACAGCAGCGCAAGGGTGGGGCCCCGGCCGCCGCCGCTTCGACTGCCGCCCCGGCTGTTGCTGCGGCCAAGCCCAGCGACCAGGTGGCCAAGTTGCTCGCCCAGGGCAATTGCAGCTCCTGCCACGGCGCCGACTTCAACACCCCCATCGACGGGACCTACCCCAAGCTGGCCGGCCAGCACGCCGACTACCTGTACGTGGCACTCAAGTCGTACCAGACCAGCAACAACCCCCAGGTGGGCCGCTCCAACGCCATCATGGTCGGCATGGCCCAGCCCTAAACGCACGCGCAGCTGAAGTTGCTTGCGCAGTACCTGGCTTCGCTGCCCAGCGAGTTGCAGACGGTGCCGCAGTCACGATTCCGCTGAAACGGTTCTAAATCACACAAAACGCCGCTGAACCCCAGCGGCGTTTTTGTTTTGGGGGCTGGCCAATCAAGTTCGCTCGGGAGGTGTCGATAGCCACTGAGCTGCTCCGCTCACCTGGCCACCACCCCATGCTGAAGAAGATCACCATCCAACAGCTGCGCCTGGGCATGCATGTGCACGCACTAGAAGGTTCGTGGCTCGATCACCCGTTCTGGAAGACTAAGTTTGTCCTGCAAGAGCAGAGCGATCTTGACAAACTTCGACAAAGTGGCGTGCAGGGCTGCTGGATCGACAACAGCAAGGGTCTCGACGTGGCGCGGCCCACCGAAGAGCGTGCACCCACCATCGCGGAGCCGGTGGCCGCACCTGCGACATTGCCTGTTGCCCCGGTGGCGTCTGTGCCGGCGCCGCCATTGCTCAGCCAGCAAAGCAGCCTGACCCAAGAGGTCAAGCGCGCGACGGTGCTGGTCGCCCAATCCAAGCAGGCGGTGATGGCCTTGTTCAACGAAGCCCGCATGGGCAACGCGATCAATGCGGCCGAATGCCTGCCGTTGGTCGACGAGATCGCCAGCTCGGTGTGGCGCAATCCGGGTGCGATGGTCAGCCTGGCGCGCTTGAAGTCGCACGACGACTACACCTACATGCACTCGGTGGCAGTGTGCGCGCTGATGATTTCACTGGGGCGGCAGCTGCGCATGGACGAAGCCGCCATCCGCGACGCCGGCCTGGCGGGCCTGCTGCACGACATGGGCAAGGCGGTGATGCCCACCGAGGTGCTCAACAAGCCGGCCAAGCTCACCGACGCTGAGTTCAAGATCATGAAGTCGCACCCACTGCGTGGCTTCGAGATGCTGCGAGAAGGCGGCACCGCCACCGAAGGCGCGCTTGACGTGTGCCTGCACCACCACGAGAAGATCGACGGCAGCGGCTACCCACACGGCCTGCGCGGCGAGCAGATCTCGCGCCTGGCCAAGATGGGCGCGGTGTGCGATGTCTATGACGCCATCACTTCCAACCGCCCTTACAAGAACCGCTGGGACCCGGCTGAATCCATTCGCAAGATGGCCGAGTGGCGCGGCGGCCACTTCGACGACATCGTGTTCCAGGCCTTCGTGAAGAGCCTGGGCATTTACCCCATCGGCTCGCTGGTGCGCATGCAGTCGGGCCGGCTGGCGGTGGTGTGCGAGCAGAACCCTGATTCGCTGGTGGCGCCCAAGGTGAAGGTGTTCTTCTCGACCCGGTCACAGCTGCACATTCCGCCAGAGTTGCTCGACCTGTCGAGCCCCTCGTGCAGCGACCGCATTGCCGCGCGTGAATCCAACGCGCAGTGGAAGTTCCCCCACCTCGACGAGCTGTGGGCCGGGCCCGACGCTCTCAAGCGGCAGGGCGTTTCCGCATAGGGTTGCAGGCCCAGGCTGTCTTCAACGAGGAAGGGCAGGCTCCGGGGCCACACAAATTCGACGGGCCGCTCCCGAGTCTTCTTGACCCCTCGGGGGCGGGCTCTGCCCGATGAGACCTGGGGCGCCATAAACTCGCCGCTTTCGTCAACGCCTTGCAAAGGGGTGCGCATGAAACGCAGCTTCTCCGTTCTTTGTCTCGCAGCTCTGGTGAGCACGCTTTCGCAAGCGCAAACCCTGCGTTGGGCCTCGCAGGGCGATGCGCAGACCATGGACCCGTATTCGCAGAACGAGATGCTGACCAACGCGATGAACGGGCAGGTGTACGAAACCCTGCTCAACCGCGGCAAGAGCATGGCGCTGGAGCCGGTGCTCGCCACCGAATGGCAGCAACTGTCGCCCACGCAGTGGCGTTTCAAGCTGCGCGCAGGCGTGAAGTTCCATGACGGCAGCGCGTTCAGCGCCGACGACGTGGTGTTTTCCATCCAGCGCGCCAAGGAGGCCAGCTCCGACATTGGCGTGTACGCCAACGCCGTGGGCACGCCGAAGAAGCTTGACGCGCTCAGCGTCGAGTTCAACCTCACCAACGTGAACCCGATCTTCTTGCAGCACCTGAGCCTATTGCCCATCATGAGCAAGAGCTGGGCCGAGAAACACAAGGCCACCAAGCCGATTGACTTCAAGATCAAGGAAGAGGGTTACGCCTCCTTCCATGCGAACGGCACCGGGCCGTACCAGCTGGTGTCACGCCAGCCCGACGTGAAAACCGTCTACAAGCGCAACACCGCGTGGTGGGGCAAGTTCGACGGCAACGTGCAAGAGGTGATCTACACCCCCATCAAGAGCGACGCCACCCGCGTGGCCGCGCTGATCTCGGGCGAGGTTGATTTCATTCTCGACCCGTCGCCGCAAGACCTGCCGCGCTTGCGCAACACATCGGGCGTGAAGGTGATTGATGGCCCCGAAAACCGCATCGTCTTCATCGGCATGGACCAGTTGCGCGACGAGTTGCTCTACAGCAGCGTGAAAGGCAAGAACCCGTTCAAGGACGTGCGCGTGCGCAAGGCCTTGTACCAGGCGGTCGACATCGAGACCATCAAGACCAAGCTGATGCGCGGCCAGTCGGCGCCCACCGGCGGCATCACGCCGTCGCCGCTGGGTGCCTACAACGACCCTGAGATTGAGAAGCGCCTGCCCTACGACCTGGAGGCCGCCAAGAAGTTGATGGCTGACGCGGGCTATCCGCAGGGCTTCGAGGTCACGCTCGACTGCCCCAACAACCGCTACATCAACGACGAAGAGATCTGCCAGACGCTGGCTTCGATGTGGGCGCGGCTGAACGTGAAGATCCGCGTCAACGCCATGCCGCGCTCGGCCTACTTTCCCAAGGTGCAGAAGTACGACACCTCGCTCTACATGCTGGGCTGGGGTGGTGCGATCACCGATGCCGAAGTCACACTCACACCGATCTTGCGCGGCCGTGGTGAAGCCGGCGTGGGCTCGTGGAACTTTGGCGGCGCGAAAGACGCACAACTCGAAGAGCTGGCCACCGCATCGAGCAAGGAAGCCGACCCGAAAAAGCGCGAGCAGCTCATCAAGTCAGCGCTCAAACGGCACAACGAGCTGGTGCTCAACATCCCGCTGCACCGGCAGGTGATTCCGTGGGCGGCGCGGCAGAACGTCGAGGCCGTGCACCGGCCTAACAACTGGCTGGAGTGGCGCTGGATGAAGCTGTAGCCCCCCAGTTGCTGCGCTCCTGCCCCCAAGGGGCGCCACCCAGCGGCCTGGCAGAGCCGGTTCCGCGGGCGTTGCTTGAGGGGAACCTCGCTTCGCTTGTTCTTTAGCGCGTTGCGCGCCGGCGCACGCCGTCGATGTACTTGTGCCCATCGGGCGGCAACCCGCTGCGCTGCGACTCCCACATCATCTCGCCCAGGCACTCCATCACCTCGTGGTGTGCCTCGTGGGCAGAGCCGCGTTTGGCGGCGAGCAGCTCGTAGGCTTGTTTGATGCCACGCGGCTGGTCGATGCTGACCTGCTCGCTGATCGACAGGTGCATCGAGAGGTGCAGAAACGGGTTGGTGCGGCCCGCCTCGACGTCATAGACCGCGGCGAGCGCTGCTTCCAGGTCGTTCAATTCGGCGTGGTACTCGGGGTGCTGGTCGATCCAGTCGGCGGCCACGGTTTCCATCGGCGTGAGCGGCAAGCCCTCGCGGCGCTTGCGGTGGGTGTCGCAGAAGAAGCGGCGAACGTCGTGCTGGGAGGGTGCGAACATCGGGGAATTCTCGCTTCTCTTTGAAATGAAACCCCCGCGCTCACTTCGTTCGCTGCCCCCCGAGGGGGGCGCTCAGTGGCTTCGGGCGGCCGGGCGCCACTGAGATGATCGCCGACCCCTGGTTTTATGCCGTGGCCGTGCCCGCGGTGCTGATGATGGGGCTGGCCAAGAGTGGCTTTGGTGCTGGCTTCGGCCCGCTGGCCACGCCGGTGATGGCGCTGGCCATCCCGGTGCCGCAAGCTGCGGCCATCATGTTGCCCTTGCTGCTTGTGATGGATGCCGTGGGCGTGAAGGCGCTGTACCAGCAACGTGACCGTGAGCTGCTGCGCCTGCTCTTACCGGCGGGCTTGTTGGGCACGCTGGTGGGCTTGCTGACCTTTGGTGTCTTTTCGGTGAAGACGGTCGCCGGCATCGTGGGCGCCTTGACGCTGCTCTTTCTGGCGCAACGCCTGCTGTTCTGATTGACCTGCAAAACATGAGCACGGCGCTCGTGTTGATGCCTGTCGCGCCGGTGGGTGTGTGGGTCGGTGTGCGCCTGTTGCCGCACATTCCACCTCGCCTGTTCTACAAGCTTGTCTACCTGGGGATGTTTCTCACCGGGACGAAGCTGCTTTGGGATGCATGGAATTAGACGGCGTGCACTTTGGGGGGTGCGCGGTTTGCTCCGACCTCCCAAAACCCAAGGACCCACCATGCCCACACGCAGCTTTTTGATGACCGCCGAAAACATCATGGGGGCCGGTTGCCTGGCCGATGCCATGACGGTGGTGCAGTCGCGCGGCTTCAAGCACGCGCCAAGGTCATCGCCGTGCTGGGCACCAACGGCGGCGCGGTGACGGACTACCGCGGTGCCAACAAGGTGAAGAAGGCGCCGCTCGCGCTGGTGTCGATCAACACCACCGCCGGCACCGCCAGCGAGATCACGCGCTTTGCGGTGATCACCGAAGAAACCAGGCACCTGAAGATGAACATCGTCGACCGCCAGCTCGCCCCGCTGATCTCGGTCAACGACCCCGAGCTGATGCGCGGCATGCCGCCTGCTCTGACAGCCGCAACTGGCATGGACGCACTCACGCACGCCGTCGAAGCTTATGTGTCGATCGTGGCCACGCCGGTGACCGATGCCTGCGCGCTGCACGCCATCAAGCTGATCGGCGAGTACCTGCCGCGCGTCGTGTCGCCTGGGTGATGGGGCACGCGCCCTGGGGGTGGACACCTCTGGGCTGAATACCGAAGCCGCTGCACAGGCCGCGGTGAAAACCATGCACGACCTCGCGCGCGCCGTGGGCATCCCGGCCAAGCTGGCCGATCTGGGTGTGAAGCGCGAAGACTTCGCGATGATGGCGCTCAACGCGATGAAAGACGGCTCGGGCGCCACCAACCCGCGCAAGCTGTCGCAGGCCGAAAACGAGGCGATCTGCGAAGCAGCGTTCTGAGCCGTAGGCCGTGGGCACCGCCACGGCCGGCTAGGGTGTGGCGTCAGGGCGCTTGACGGCGTAGATGTGCCAGACCGCGATGAACATGGCCGCGATCGTCGGGCCGATCACAAAGCCGTTGATGCCGAACACCGCCATGCCCCCCAGCGTGGTGATCAGGATCACGAAGTCGGGCATGCCGGTGTCTTTGCCCACCAGAAACGGCCGCATCAGGTTGTCGACCAGCCCGATCACCAGCACGCCGTAGGCGGCCAGCGCGAGGCTTTGCCAGATGGCGCCTGTGACGAAGAAGTAAATCGCGACCGGCCCCCACACCAACGCTGCGCCAATCGCGGGCAGTAGCGAGAGAAAGGCCATCAACACCGCCCACAACAAGGCGCCGCTGACGCCGAGGTACCAGAACGCGAGGCCTCCGAGCCCACCCTGCACGGCCGCCACCAACAAGTTGCCCTTGACCGTGGCCCGGATCACGGTGGTGAACTTGTTGACCAGTTCCCTCGTGTGCCCGGCTGACAGCGGGATGGCGCGCCGCACAGCTTTCGCGAGGCTCTCACCGTCGCGAATCAGAAAGAACGCGATGTACACCGTGATGAACAGGTTTGCCACGAACTCGAAGGTGTTCTGGCCGATGCTGAAGGCGCGCGTCGCGATGAACTGGCTGCCCTCTGTCGCGGCCCCCGTCAGCCGGCGTTGCAGCGTGTCGAAGTCGGCCAGGCCGAAGAGTTCGAGCAGTGACACCGCTTGGGGCGGCAGCGAGTCGAACAGCTGGCGCAGTTGCAGTGCGAGGTTCCACTCGCCCGATTGCACGCGGTTGTAGATCCCCATTGCTTCGCGTGCCATCGCGGCGCTGACGATCGCAAACGGGACGATCACCATCACCACCACGACCAGCAGCGTCAACAAAGCTGCCGGCGTGCGCTTGTGCCGCAGGCGGGGCAGCAACCAGCGGTAGCCCGGTGTGAACAGCAACGCGATGATGCAGGCCCACAGGATCGTGCCGAAGAAGGGCAGCAGGATCCAGCCGAACGCGAGCGACACCGCAATCAGCAGCAGCGGGAAGGCCCGGTTTTCCAGATCGGGCGGGGCTTTGGGGTCATGTGATGGCATGGTGTGGGCGGCTTCAGCTTCTGAGGCGCCGTGCGCTTGGCACGGCAAAGTAGAACCACTCGTTGCCCGGGAGGGCAGCGGGGTTCGGGAACACGATGAAACCATCGGCCGGTGCGTGCACGGGCGCGCCATCGGCCCGGCTGCCGATCTGCTCGCCGGCGCGCAAAGGGTCGTAGCTGGACCATTCGCGTGCAAAGCGGTCGCCGGCATGGTGGCGGTCAGTCACCTCGGCCAGGCGCAGCAGTTCGATGTCGCTGCGCGCTGCGGGTGCCGGCTCGTCCACCAGTTTCAAGTGCGCCAGCGCGTGGCGGATGGCGCGGTAGCCCACCTCGGGTGCCTGCGGGTCGGCATGCTGACCACATTCGAGCGTGATGGCGTAGCCGCGCTGGCTGCGCATGTACTCGGTGGTGCCCACGCCATAACTTGGGTCGGTGTTGAGCAACTGCGCGCGATCGGTGGGGGCGGTGCGTTGCAGGCGGTTCTTCACGCCGGCCGCATAGGTGTCGAGCCAGCCTTCGACGATGCGGCGCGGCCCCAGGCGCAGCGCCAGCGCTTCTTCTTCGGCCGCGTGGGCAAAGGGCTCCAGCGCGCCGCTGTTGTCTTGCGGGCCGATCATCGCGAAGGGCTCGCCAGCGGTGTGGAAGGAGTGCAGGTCGAGCAGCACCTCGTGTTCGGCCAGCAGAGGGCACAAGACGTTGGCGATGCTGTCTTCGAAATCGTGCGGGGCGGCGTTGGGCCGCAGGTTGCGGTTGAGGTTGCGCTCACCCATGCGCTGGCAATGCAGGTAGGCCAGGGGGTTGGTCACCGGCACGAAGGTGACGCTGCCGCGCGTGAGGCGCAGGGCGCCGCTGTCAAGCTCGGCCAGCACACGCTCGATGGCGCGAGTGCCGCAGGTTTCGTTGCCGTGCACGGCGCCCAGCACGATCAGGCGCTTGCCTGGTGCCAGGGCCTTGAAGCTGTGGGTGCGCAAATGAAAGGTCATGGTGAATTCTCTCCGGGCTCGGCGCTCCAGCCGGTGCGTAGTTTGCGGCCCTGCGCGTCTTCGCGCTCCTTGGCCCACAGCTGCTCCAGCTGCTGGCGGCCTTGTTTGGCGACCTCAATCAGCTTGGATTCGTCTTTCTGATGCAGCGCCATTTTTTCGAGCAGCTTGATGCTGTGGCGCCGAAAGCGTAGCGCGAGGGGTCGCGCACCTCGGCGCGGGCCACGGTCGAGGCGGCACGCATCAGCGTGCGGTTGATGCGCGAAAGCTCCATTTGCGGATGGGCGCTGATCACCAGGATGTCTGTCGCGTCGGCCATGAAATTCGCTGGTTAGTCTTGA
>JBBRFR010000026.1:0-19460 GCA_038241485.1 Burkholderiales bacterium | reverse complement strand
TTTGATCGCGGCCTGGTCGAGTGCCCCATGTGCGGCGACAAAGTCATTTCCAAGCTGCCGACGGCACCCCGCTTGAACGTCTCCAAAGCGCGCGAGCCCGCGGGTACCGCGGTGACAGCGCCCGCTGTTTCGACACCCGAAGCCATGACCATGCAGTCGATGTGGCTGCGCGCCGTGCAGCACGTGATGTCCAACACCGACGACGTAGGCGAACGTTTTGCCGAAGAGGCCCGCCGCATCCACTACGGTGAAGTTGAAGAACGCGCCATTCGTGGCCAGGCCACCAAAGAAGATGCCCTCGCTTTGCAGGAAGAGGGCATCGAGGTCATGTCATTGCCTTTGCCGGCAGCCGTCAAGGGCACCATTCAGTAAGCGCAGCTGAGCGCGGGCCCATCGATCACTGCGCGCTGGAGCGCTGGCGCGGTTTTGTGGTTGCGCGCGGTGCACATCGAACCGCTCAAGCCCACCTGCGACCAGATGACCAACCCAGGTACGACTTCGCCGCCTGCTGATGCAAGAAGTGGCGGCTTGAGCGCGGCCGTCAGAGCATGCGGCCCGGGTTCATCACGCCCTGCGGGTCGAGCGCCGATTTGATGGCACGCATCAGCTGCAAGGCCACGGGTGACTTGCGCTGCGAGAGCTCATCGCGCTTGAGCGCGCCCACGCCGTGCTCGGCCGAGAACGAGCCACCGCAAGCTGACACCGCGTCGTAGACGAGCGTGTTCACCGCGTGTTCGTGTTCGCCCAGAAACGCCGCGCTGTCCATGCCCAGCGGCGCTTGCAGGTTGTAGTGCAGGTTGCCGTCGCCCAGGTGGCCGAAGTTGACCGAGCGGATGCCGGGGAATGCCGCTTGCAGCGCCGCATCGGTGCTCGTCACGAAGGCGGGAATGCGTGACACCGGCAGCGAGATGTCGTGCTTGATGTTCGGCCCCTCTTCGGGCTGTGCGAGTGGAATGGATTCGCGCAGATGCCACATCGCGCGCGACTGCTCGAGGCTTTCGGCCACCGCGGCGTTGGTGATGAAGCCACGCTCCATCGCTGACTCCAGCAAGGCTTCGAAGAGGCCTCGCGCGTGGGCCTCGCTTTCGGTGTCGGACTGCTCCAGAAGCACCGTCCACGCGGCCTCAGGCAGCGGTTGTCGCAGCTGCGGGAAGTGCTTGCGCACCAGCGACAGCGAAAACCGGTTCATCACCTCGAAGCCAGTGAGCCCCGAGCCCAGGCGAGCCTGCGCCAGTTGCAGCAGCGACACTGCCGCCTCCAGCGAGGGCAGGGCGGCCAGCGCGGTCATGCGCGCCGCGGGCTGCGGGTAGAGCTTCAACGTGGCGGCGGTGATCACACCCAGCGTGCCTTCGCTGCCGATGAAGAGGTCGCGCAGGTCGTAGCCGGTGTTGTCTTTGCGCAGGCCGGTCAGGCCCTCCCACACCTCGCCCTGAGCGGTGACAACTTCCAGGCCGAGGCACAGCTCGCGAGCGTTGCCGTAGCGCAGCACCTGGGTGCCACCCGCGTTGCTGGCCAGGTTGCCGCCAATGGTGCAGCTGCCTTCGGCGGCCAGGCTCAGCGGGAACAGAAAGCCTTGTGCGGCAGCAGTTTCTTGCACGGTGTGCAAGACGCAGCCTGCCTCTACCGTCAACGTGAGGTTGGCTGCGTCGAGGCCGCGCACACGGTTCATGCGCGAGAGGCTCAGCAACACCTGCGTGCCGCTGGCGTCAGGCACCGAGCCGCCCACCAAGCCGGTGTTGCCGCCTTGCGGCACCAGGCCGGCACCGTGGCGTGCGCACAGCTTGACCACGGCTGACACTTCGGTGGTGTTGGCCGGCCGCACCACCGCCAGCGCGCGGCCACGGAAACGTTTACGCCAGTCTTGTTCATACGCCGCCAGGTCGCCCTCGACCAACACGTTGGCGGCGCCCACGGCGGTGCGCAAGGCGTTGATCAATGCACTCATTCGGTCACTTTGGCGCTGCGCAAACGCCAGCGCACATGCAGCGCGCAAGCCATGAACAGTGACAAGCACAACACCACTTCGATGATGGCCAGCGGCACGCTGGGCCCGCGGTCGCTGGTGGCGCGCACCACACCTTCGGTGAAATAGACCCACACCAACCGGCTGACCCAGCGGTAGGTGTACATGCGGTTTTTCAGCAAGCCGGCCAAGGGCAAGGTCAACGGCAAGGCCTTCAGCGCGAGCCACGAACCGCCGGGGCGCAGCGGCGCAAGCCATAGCTCCCAGGCGAGGCTGAGCACGATCAAACCGAGCAAGCTCGCCACGGCGAGGGCGCGTGTACGGCTGACGAAAGGGGGCACAGCGGGGGAAAGAGGAGAGGTCATCGCTGGCTATGATGCCGCAAATGAATCTCCCGTCTCCGTTCTCGCTCGGTTGGCGAGCGCGCCTCACCGAATTGTTGGGGACGCTTCAACACTGGCCGTGGCTGGACACGCTGCGCACGCTGCGCCAGCGTTTTCGCGAAGACCGCCTTGGCCTCACCGCCGGCAGCCTCACTTTCACCACGCTGATCTCACTGGTGCCGCTGGTCACGGTGATGCTGGCCTTGTTCACTGCGTTCCCCATGTTTTACAAGTTCCAGGACGCGCTGCAGAGGTACTTTCTGCAAGCCCTGGTGCCCGACGGCATTGCGCGGCCGGTGCTGGGTGCGCTCACGCAGTTTGCGAGCAAGGCCAACCGCCTGGGCACCTTTGGCTTGGTGGTGCTGGTGTTCACCGCCGTGGCGCTGATGCTCACCATCGACCGCACGCTCAACAACATCTGGCGCGTGCGCAAACCGCGGCCGATGGCGCAGCGGGTGTTGGTCTACTGGGCGGCGGTGACGCTCGGGCCGCTGCTGCTGGGTGTGAGCCTGACCTTCACCTCGTATGCCATCTCGGCCAGCAAAGGGTTCGTGACCGACCTGCCGGGTGCCGTCAGCTTTTTGCTCAACACGCTGCAGTTCGTGCTGTTCTCGGGTGCCATGGCCTCCCTGTTTCATTACGTGCCCAACACCCATGTGCAGTGGCGCCACGCGCTGGCCGGCGGGGTGTTCGTGGCGGCCGGCTTCGAGCTGGCCAAACGGGGCCTGGGCTGGTACCTCGGCAGTGTTCCGACCTACACCAATGTGTATGGCGCGTTTGCCACCGTGCCCATTCTTTTGATCTGGATCTACCTCGGCTGGGTGGTGGTGTTGCTGGGTGCGGTGGTGGCCGCCTATGCGCCCAGCTTGCAGATGCGCGTGGTGCGCCGGCCGTCCACACCAGGCTATCGCTTTCAGCTGGTGGTGAGCATGCTGCGCGAGCTGGCTGTGGCTCGGGTCCAGAGCACGCATGGCATGAGCGCGGCGCAGCTTTCTGAAAAGATGCGCACCAACCCGCTGCAGATCGAGCCGCTGCTCGACACCTTGGTCGCCATCGACTGGGTGGGCCGGCTGGACGAAGAAGGTGCCGCGCGCTACGTGCTGCTGTGCGACCCGGCCTCCACACCGGCGCAACCCTTGTTGGCGCAGGTGCTGCTCGACCCCTCGCCCACCTTGCGTGGCTTCTGGCAGCACGCCGGGTTTGGCCAGATGACGCTGCAGCAACTCATTCAGGGCTGACAGCCTCGGGTGCCAGTGACGCGCCGCCATGCACCACGCAGTTTTTGCCGCGGTGTTTGGCCTCGTACATGGCCTCGTCGGCCAGCTGCAAGAGTTTGAGCGGCTGCTCGGCGTCTGACGGCGCCAGCGCGTAGCCGATGCTCGCGCTCACCGGTTGAGCCGTCACGCTGCGCACGGCGTCGAGCATGTGCAACGCGAGTGCATGCGCGCCAGCCTCATCGCGCAAGGCGGCCAGCACCAGGAACTCGTCGCCGCCGAAGCGGGCCACCGAGTCTTCGGCGCGCACCGCACTTTGCAGCGCTTGTGCCACGCCGACCAGCAGCGCGTCACCCGCGCGGTGGCCGAGGCGGTCATTGACGGCCTTGAAGCCGTCGAGGTCGACGAAGAACAGCGCGACCGGTGTTTCCTTGACGTTGGCGAGCGCTGCTTCGAGCCGATCCATCATCGCGCGGCGGCTCAGCACGTCGGTGAGCGGGTCACGCTCGACGCTGCGCTTGAGGTTCTCCTGGCTCAAGGTGAGGTCGTGCACGTCGACCGTCACGGTGTAGACGCCCACCACGGTGCCTTCGGCATCGAAATCGGGCACGTAGCTGGTGCGCACCCAGCGTGGCCCCTGCGTGGCCAGGTTGACGATGCGGGTGTACTGCACCGTCTTGCCTTCGAGCGCGCGCTCGAAATAGGTCTTGTGCTCTTCCCAGCGTTTGGCGCCGCGCACATCGCCGATGGGCCGGCCCAGCATGTGGGTGGGCGGCTGGCCGGTGGCTTCGATGTAGGCCTTGTTGACGAACTGCAGCACGAAGTGGCGGTCAACGTAGGTCAGCGGGTAGGGGATGTTTTCGGTGAAGTGCGTCAGGCGCTGCCGAGCTGCGGCGAGTGCGTCGCGTTCCATCACGTCTTGGTGGATGTCGAAGGCGATGGTGAACACGCTCTCGACCACTGCGTGGGCATCGGCATCGGGGAACACCTGAATGCGCGCCCAGCGCCCCGGCTGGCCGTTGTGTGTGAGGCGGCGCTCGTAGTTGACGGTGTGGCCCTCAAAGGCCTGCGCGAATGCGGGCTGCGCAACCTGCCAGGCTTCGTCGCCAAAGAGTTCTTGTAGTGTGCAGCCGAGCAGTTCTTCGCGCGAGCGGCCCGTCCAGTGCAGGTAGGGCGTGTTGCAGAACACCAGGCGGGCCATGCGGTCCCAGCGCGCCATCGGCAGGTCGATCGCATCGACCAGCCGCTCGATGTGTGCCAGCCGCTGCAAAGTGGGTGAAGGCGGTGCGTTCATCGTGTGTCGCGCTGCAGGCTCAGAGCGGAATTTTGCCGAGCCAGATGTCCTTGTACATGACCCAATCACCCATGAAGCTGAACAAGGGACGCTTGAACGACGCGGGCTTGTTCTTCTCGAACCCGAAGTGCCCGAGCCAGGCAAAGCTGTAGCCGCACAGCAGGCCGTAGAGCAGATAAATGGGCTGCCCGCGGGCAATGGCTGTGATGAAGCAGAGCAACGCAAGAGTCGAGCCCACAAAATGCAGGCGGCGGCAGGTGCGGTTGCTGTGCTCGCTCAAATAGAAAGGGTAGAACTTGGCAAAAGTTTTCAGGCTTTTGGCGTCGGCGGTGCTGGCGTCCATGGGCTGCTCCGGGCAAGAAATGACCGGATTTCATTCAACACCCCGTCGGGCGCTTCGCCCATCAGGGAATGTCCGGCGGGCAAAGTGACGCAGTTGGCATTCAAGGCGCTTGCCAGCGCTTTAGCGCTTTTGGGTGGGGTCATTTGGTCGTTTTCGCCCAGGATCAGCAGCGAGGGGCAGCGCACTTGGGCGGCCGATTGCATGCCCGCCGTGTAGCCATCGCAAACCAGAAAATCGTGGTGGAAGAGGTTGCCCATGTTTGCCGCGGCATACGCCGACAGCAAGCGGCGCATCAAAGCCCGGTTGCCGCCACGCAGCCAACTGCCGGGCCCGGGCGACGACGGTTTGGCGCCGAGCGTCGAGTGCGAAAAGGCATTCACCATGTCGATGGCTTGCAGCGGCGCGTTAAGTGACGTGCTCAGCAAGGCGGGTGACACCGGCATAGGGAAAGCGGTACCGACCAGCACCAGATGGGTCGCGCGCGCACCGAGCTGGGCTGCGGCCTCCAGCGCGATCAACGAGCCCAGGCTGTGGCCGACCAGCGCGACGCGCTGCACGCCGGCTGCCGCGAGCAGGTCGATCACCCAAGCGGCGGCGCCCTCCACGCTGGCCGGCGCGGGGCCGGCGCTGCGGCCGTGGCCTGGCAGGTCGACCGCCAACACACCGTGGCCGTGGTGGGCTAAGTAGCGAGTTTGCAGAGCCCACACGCTGTGATCATTCATCGCCCCGTGGATGAACACCACCACGGGCAGGCTCGCGTCGAACGTTTTGCCACCGGTGTAGGCATAGGCCTCGTGGCCATTCACGTAGAGCTTCATGCGGCGGCTTTCTGCGCCGCCTTCAAAGCGCGAGACAAGTCGTCGAGCAGGTCGTCGGCATCTTCCAGCCCGATCGACAGGCGGATCGTGCCTTGTGTGATGCCGGCTTGCGCGAGCGCCGCGTCGTCCATGCGGAAGTGTGTGGTCGACGCGGGGTGGATCACCAGCGAGCGGCAATCACCCACGTTGGCCAGGTGTGAAAAAACTTTCAACGCTTCGATGAAGGCCTTGCCCTGCGTGCGGTTGCCTTTGAGGTTGAAGCTGAACACCGAACCGCAGCCCTTGGGCAGCAGCTTGGCTGCGAGGGCGTGGCTCGAATGCCCTGGCAGCTCGGGGTAGCCCACGCTTTCGACCATCGGGTGCGAGGCCAGGTGCGCCACCACCTTGCGTGCATTGCCCACATGCCGCTCCATGCGCAGCGACAGCGTCTCGATGCCCTGCAAGATCAGCCACGCCGTGTGCGGGCTCATGCAGGCACCGAAGTCGCGCAAGCCTTCTCGGCGGGCGCGCAGCAAAAACGCGCCGACGGTGCTCTCTTCGCTAAACACCATGTTGTGAAAGCCGGCATACGGCTGGTTCAGCTCGGGAAAGTGCGGCGAGGCGTTCCAATCGAACTGCCCGCTGTCGACCAGCACACCACCCACCACCGTGCCGTGGCCGCTCAGGAATTTGGTGGCCGAGTGGTAGACCAGATCAGCACCGTGATCGAAGGGCTTGATGAGGTAGGGCGAGGTGAGGGTGGAGTCGACCAGCAGCGGCAGGCCGTGCTCGTGGGCGATGGCGCTGATGGTGGGAATGTCGAGCACGTCCAGCCCGGGGTTGCCCAGGGTCTCGCCGAACAGCAGTTTGGTCTCAGGCCGAATGGCGGCTCGCCAGGCATCGATGTCGCCCGGCTTCACAAACGTGGTGTTGACGCCAAAGCGCGCCAGCGTGTAGTGCAGCAGGTTGTGCGAGCCGCCATACAGCGCGCTGCTGGAGACGATGTGCGAACCCGCGCCCGCCAGCGTGGCGATTGCCAGGTGCAGCGCCGCTTGCCCGCTCGCGGTGGCAATGGCACCCACACCACCTTCGAGCGCGGCCACACGCTCTTCGAGCACCGCGGTGGTGGGGTTGGAGATGCGGCTGTAGACGTGCCCTGAGCGCTCCATGTTGAACAGCGAGGCCGCGTGGTCGCTGCTCTCGAAGACGAAGCTGGTGCTCAGGTAGATGGGCACTGCGCGCGCGCCGGTGGTCGGGTCGGGGGCTGCACCAGCATGCAGCGACAAGGTGTCGAATCCGGGATCGGAATGGCCTGGCATCGGGGTTCTCCAGACGGGAAATGCGGGCTGTTGCTCGCAGAGATTGTGGGCTATATTGATCCGTCACTTGCCACGGGAGATCACCCATGAAAGTCGCAGACATCCTGCGTGTCAAAGGCGGCACGCTGTTCACCGCGTCACCCGAACAAGCGCTCGGCGAAGCGCTGCAAACCATGTCCGATCGCGACATCGGCTCCTTGGTGGTCATGGACCATGGCGAGTTGGTGGGCATGCTGACCTTCCGCGAAGTCATTCTGGCCGTGGTGAAAAACGGTGGCAGCGTCGGCAACATCACCGTGCGTGGTGTGATGGACGACCACCCGCTCACCTGCACCCCCGAAACCGAGATCGATGAAGTGCGCCGCATGATGCTTGAGCGCCATGCGCGCTACATGCCGGTCATGACCCAGCGCACGCTGATGGGCGTGATCTCGTTCTACGACGTGGCCAAGGCGGTGGTTGACAGCCAGGACTTCGAGAACCGCATGCTCAAGGCCTACATCCGCGACTGGCCGGTTGAAGAACAACCGCGCGACGAGCAAGTTCAGAACTAGGCCCCCAGTTGTTTCGCTCCTGCCTGCTGGCCTGCAAGCCAGCAGGCGTTGCGGCGGGCTTTGCCCGCGCAGGCGGGGAATGCTCGTCCGCTGAGAGCCTGTGAACAAATCCGACACACCCGCTCGTGCGCCCCAAACGGCGCCGCTCGTCGTTGCAAATGCTCGCCGTAGCCCGAGCTACGGCTGTGCTTTGCGCCTAGATCGACTCCGTCTGGAGCACCCGCTCGGGCGCGCCGCATTCATTCACAGGCTCTGACGCCCCCCAAGCGGCGCCGCCCATCGGGCCGGGAGACCCGTACCAAGGCCGTTGCTTGATGTCGCCGGGCGTTGCCGGCGGTTCCGCTCAACTAACTCTGCAACAAAAAAAAGGCCCGCTCTTTCGGGTGGGCCATAAGGAGGTCGCAAGACCTCTTGTTCAACCAGAGTGTTCGATCAGAAGCTGTGGCGCACGCCGAGCGCGAGCTCGGTGATGTTGCGGTCGCTGGCGCTAGTGAGGTTGGCCGGCAGGCTGGTCGCCCAGCGGTTGGCATAGCCGGTGCCTTCGTTCTTGAAACGTGTCAGCGACGAATACACCGCCGTGCGCTTGGAAAGGTCGTACTGGTAACCGGCACCCAGCGCCTTGGTTTTGCCCTCAGCCGCGTTCTCTGCCTTGTTCTGCACGTACTGCGCCTTGATGAGGTGTGCGCCCGAGCGGTAGTCGGCGCCGATCCAGTAGCCCTTGCCATCGGCATCGGTGGCGAGCTTGTCGTCCACCGACACCACACCGGCTGTCACGCGCGCTGGGCCAAACGAATAGGCCGCCGCGCCGGAGATGGTGCGCACCTGCCGGCTGGCGGCTTCGGCCTTGTCGTCGACCACCGACACCATGGCGTCGAACGGGCCCGCGGTGTAGCGCGCCCAGACGTCGGCCACACGGTTGCGTGTTGTGCCGCCGCTGACTTCCCCCATGCCCCACAAGGTGCCGACCTTCAGGCCGCCGAACGAGGCGCTTTCGAGTTTGACCGAGTTGTTGACGCGCGCCGGGCCCCCGTTGGCCGTGGCCGAGTTGGCGCTGCCGCGCACCGGCTCGTAGCCGCCGAACCCGCCAATCACGGCCGTGCTGGGGCCGTAGTTGCCATTCGAGAACTCACTGAAGTCACCCGTTAGCGGGTAGAGGCTGCCGTACTGGCGGCCGAGCGTGACCTGGCCGATGCCGGCCGAGCTGATGCCGACGAAAGCCTGGCGGCCCCAGAAGGCGCCCTGACCATTGGTACCGTCGTCGAGGTTGATGCCGCTTTCCAGCGTGAACAGGCCGCGCAGGCCGCCACCCAGGTCTTCATTGCCGCGCAGGCCGAAACGCGAGCCGGCCAGGCCACCCGAGGTGACGCGGGTCAGGCGGTTGGCGCTGTCGGCAAACTGCACATAAGCATCGGCCACGCCGTACAGCGTGACGCTGGTGGTGGGGGTCTGGGCCATGGCGCTGCCGCCGGCGGCGAGGGCGATGGCGCTAACGATGTTGGTCAGCGCGAGATTCTTCTTGAACGTCATTTCAAACTTCTCCAATCAGTCAACGAAACCCACATGGGCCGTGCGCCGAATGCTAAGGAGATGCTTCAGCGCGACAAAGGCGTGCCGCAGCAAGAGCCACTTGCCGATCTCGCAACAATCGCCAGGCTTGAGATCGACTTCATTGCCCCAAAGAGCCCTGCTACGAGGGCCGTAAAATCGCGGCTTCACGCACGCCCTCTTGAAGGCCCTCATGTCTGGCAGCACCCTTGGCACCCTGTTTTGCGTCACCAACTTCGGCGAGTCCCACGGCCCTGCCATCGGCTGCGTGATCGACGGCTGCCCACCCGGCATGGCGCTGTCTGAAGCCGACATCCAGCCCCAGCTCGATCGCCGCCGCCCCGGCACCTCGCGCCACGTGACGCAGCGCAACGAGCCCGATTCGGTCGAGATCATCTCCGGCGTATACGAGGGCAAAACCACCGGCACGCCGATCTGCCTGCTGATCAAGAACACCGACCAGCGCAGCAAGGACTACGGCAACATCCTTCAGTCCTTTCGCCCCGGCCATGCCGATTACAGCTATTGGCACAAGTACGGCATTCGCGACCCGCGCGGCGGCGGCCGCTCTTCGGCACGATTGACCGCGCCGACGGTGGCGGCGGGAGCAGTGGCGCGCAAGTGGCTGCAGCAGCAGTACGGCACCACCTTCTCGGGCTTCATGACGCAGATCGGCGACATCACCATCCCGTTCGAATCACTCGACCACATTCCCAACAACCCCTTCTTTGCTGCCAACGCGAGTGACATCGAGCGGCTCGAGGCCTACATGGACGAACTGCGCCGCGCCGGCGACAGCTGCGGCGCACGCCTGTCGGTGGCCGCGCACCAAGTTCCTGTGGGGCTGGGCGAGCCGCTGTATGACCGGCTCGACGCCGACATCGCCAAGGCCATGATGGGCATCAACGCCGTCAAGGGCGTGGAGATCGGCGCCGGTTTTGCGAGCGTCACCCAGCGTGGCACCACCCACGGTGACGAGCTCTCGCCGCAAGGTTTTCGCAACAACAACGCGGGTGGCGTGCTGGGCGGCATCTCGACCGGCCAAGACATCACGGTGTCGATTGCCATCAAGCCCACCAGCTCGATCCGCAGCCCGCGCGAGTCGATCGACCTGCAAGGCCAGCCGGCCAAGGTCGAGACCTTCGGCCGCCACGACCCCTGCGTGGGCATCCGCGCCACGCCCATCGCCGAGGCGCTGCTGGCGCTGGTGCTGATGGACCACGCGCTGCGCCACCGTGCGCAGTGTGGTGACGTGAAAGTGGCCCCCGGCCCCATCCCCGGCCACATCGGCTGATGTATCCCTCGCGCTGATGTGCATGCCGCACCTGCTGCGGCAGCGTGCACATGTGTGCCCTCAAGTTGTGCCTGGTGCGGCCGAAAAAATCCCGACAGAGCCGTCTCAACGGCTTGGTGCAACTTGGGAGCTTGACCATGAACTCACCCCTTGCCGGTCGGCAATCAGCCACCGGTGACCTGTCGCCGGAAGGCTTTTTCACCTACCACGGTGCCTGGGCACCCGGGGTGCGGCTCTTTCGCCGCCTGCAGTTCAAGGCCAAGGCGGCCATGGTGTCGGTGATGTTTTTGGTGCCGGTGCTGGCCCTGGGCTGGAGCTTCTACAACGACAAGGCGGCATCCATCGAGTTTTCGGCCAAGGAGCGCCTGGGCATCGAATACATCCGCGAGCTGATGCCTGCGCTCAAGCTCGCGGTGCAGCACCGCGCTGCCGCCGGCACGCCCTCGGCCACCGAGCTGCAGGGCAAGCTCGACGAGCAGCTGAAGGTGCTGGCCTCGACCGAAAGCCGCCTGGGTGTCAGCCTCGGCACCACCTCGCAGTACACCCGGCTGACTGACGCCGCCAAGGCGGTGGCGGCGCAGGCCGGCAAGGCCGATGCGGCAGCCGTTGACGCGCACACGCAGTTCGTGGCGGCTGTGCTCGACGTGCTGGGCCAGGCCACCGATGGCTCCAACCTGATCCTCGACCCCGACATCGACACCTACTACCTGATGGATCTGTCGACCACCCGTGTGCCCCAGCTGATCGAGCTGATGGCGCGCATGCAGCTGGCCGGCGATGTGGCGCCGCCGGCCTTGCGCGTGCTGGCCGACCGTGTGCCGCTGCTGGAATACCACGAGGATCAGACCCGCATCGGTCTGGGCAAGAGCACCACCGCCACGCCCGAACTGGTGGCCACGCTGAAGGCCGAACCGGCCGTCAAGTTGCTGCGCGTTTTTGCAGAGATGTCGCGCAGCAACTTTCTGGGCGAGGGCGTCAAGGGCGACAAGCTGGTGTATGCCGCTGCCGCGCAGCAAGCCATTGAGGCGCAATTCGAGTTCTCCACGCGCCTGCTCGACGACCTCGACCGCCTGATCGAAAAGCGCATTGCCGGCATGGCCTGGGTGCGCAACCTGACCACCGTGGTCGTGGCCCTGGCGCTGATGGCCGGTGCCTATCTGTTCTTTTGTTTCTTTCTCGTCACCCAGGGCGGTTTGCGCGAGGTGCAAAAACACCTCGAAGCCATGACCGCGGGCGACCTGACCACCCACCCCAAGCCGTGGGGGAGTGACGAACAGGCGCAGTTGATGGGCACGCTGGGCGACATGCAGCACTCACTGAGGGGCATCGTGAGCAAGGTGCGCGGCTCATCGGAACGGATGGTTCACGCCAGCAGCGAGATTGCCGCTGCGGCCATGGACCTGTCATCACGCACCGAGCAGACGGCGTCGAACCTGGAGGAAAGCGCTGCGTCGATGGAGCAGATCTCGTCGACCATCAAACACACCGCCGAAAACGCCCAAGAGGCCGCCAAGGTGGCCGTGGCCAACTCGGGCGTCGCGGCCCATGGCGGCGACGTGATCGGGCAGGTGGTCACCACCATGCAGGAGATCCACGCGTCGTCGGCCAAGATCAGCGACATCATCGGCGTGATCGACGGCATTGCGTTCCAGACCAACATCCTCGCGCTGAATGCGGCCGTGGAAGCGGCCCGCGCCGGCGAACAAGGCCGTGGCTTCGCCGTGGTGGCCAGCGAGGTGCGCAGCCTCGCCCAGCGCAGCGCTCAGGCGGCCAAGGAGATCAAAGCGCTCATCACCAGCAGCGTTGAGCGGGTCGACTCCGGCTCACGCGTGGTCGAGGGTGCTGGCGGCACGATGAAAGAGCTGGTGAGCAACGCCAAGCGCATGAGCGATCTGCTGAGCGAGATCTCAAGCGCTGCCAAAGAAGAAAGCGCCGGCGTGAGCCAGGTCGGCTCGGCCGTGCAAGACCTTGACCGCATGACCCAGCAAAACGCCGCTCTGGTGGAGCAGACCGCGGCTGCCGCTTCGTCGCTCAAAGACCAGGCGGTCGATCTCGCCTCGGAAGTGGCCAAGTTCAGGTTGCCTTGATCCCTGCCTAGGGATGCCATTGCCTCTGGCACCCCCCTAAACTCCCGGCTCGGCCCGCCCGTCGCCCACCGGCACGGTTTGGCGCCGTCAATCTGCAGTTTGTCGCAGCGCTGGCTTGGCGCGGGAACCCCGCCCATAGACTGCCGGCCAGGACAATTTCAGATCAACAACCAGGCGCCGCCCCACGAGGGTTAGCGCCGGCAGGAGAGAGCAGGATGGGAACTTCAAAACGGCGGCTCTGGGTCGGCGGCTTTGTCGCCGTGGCCGTGGTGGCCGGCATTGGCTTGGCGGTGGTGCCGCGTTTGGGCAACGGCGCCAAAGACGCCCCGTCCAAAGACGGCAAGAAGCCGGATGTGCCGCTTGAATTCACCGCCAACGAGGTGGTGCGCCCGGCGATGTTGAGCATGCCGCTGGCGATTCAGTTCTCCGGCCCGCTGGTCGCGCCGCGCACGGCGGTCGTGCGGGCCAAGGCGGCCGGCACCTTGCTCGCGCTGCGGGTGGGCGAGGGCAGCCGCGTGAAAGCGGGTCAGTTGCTGGGCGACATCGACTTGGCCGATTTGCAAAGCCGCGTCACCGAGCGCAGCGCGAGTGTGGAATCGGCACAGGCCTCGCTGGCCGAAGCCGAGCGCCAGCACGCGGCCAACGTGGGCCTGGCCAGCCAGAACTTCATTTCGCCCACCGCCTTGCAATCGTCGCAGGCCCGCGCGGACGCGGCGCGCGCGCAGCTCAAGTCGGTGCAGGCGCAATTGGCCACGGTGCGCCTGGGGGTGAAAGAGGCGGCGCTGTTGTCGCCCATCGCCGGCATCATCGGCAAGCGCCATGTGGTGCCTGGCGAGAAGGTCAGTGCCGAGCAGCAGCTGTTGACGGTGATCGACCTGAGCTCGCTCGAACTCGCGGGCTCGGTCGGCACGCACGAGGTGTCGCAACTCCAACCCGGCCAGGCAGTTCAAGTGACGGTCGAAGGCTCGGTGCAGCCCGTCACCGGGCGCATCGAGCGCATTGCCCCGGCGGCCGAAGCCGGCACCCGCTCGATTGGTGTGGTGGTGTCACTCGACAACCGCAAAGAGCAGTTCCGCGCCGGCCAATACGCCATGGGCAAGGTGGTGCTGGCCGATGAGGCCAAGCGCCTCACGCTGCCGGCCTCGGCCATCGGCAGCACCTCGGGGCAAGAGCATGTGTGGCTGATCGAAGGCGGCGCGCTGCTGCGCCGGTCCATCACCACCGGGCGGCGCGACGATGCGCAAGCGCGTGTTGAAGTGCTGCAAGGTTTGTCGCCCGAGTCGACGGTGCTGGCCGCGCGCTTTGACAACCTGCGCGACGGTGCCAAGGCGTCGGTGTTGGCGGCCAAGGCGGCGTCGGCGGTGTCGGTGGCCAGCTCGGCCTCCGGCGCATCGGTTCAGAAGTGAGGGGCGCAGCATGTGGATGACCCGTGTGGCGATCAACAACCCCGTCTTCGCCACCATGGTGATGGTCGCGCTGTGCGTGCTGGGGCTGTTCTCTTACAGCAAGCTCGGCCTGGAGCAGATGCCCGATGTCTCGGCGCCGGTGGCCTTTGTCGACGTGGCCTACCCCGGCGCCTCACCCGAGGCGGTGGAGCGCGAAATCACCAAGCTGATCGAGGAGTCGCTCAACAGCATTGCCGGGGTCAAGCAGATCACCTCGCGCAGCTACGAGGGCCGCAGCCAGACCAGCGTGCAGTTCACGCTCAACGCCGACATGGCGCGCGCCATGCAAGACGTGCGCGACCGCCTGGGCGTGGTGCAGTCGTCCTTCCCGCGCGACGCCAAGATGCCCACCGTCTCGCGCTTCGACAACGACAACAGCCAGCCGGTGGTGGTGATGGCGCTGCTGTCGAAGACGCGCAGCGCGCGTGAGCTCTCGCTGGTGGCTGACCAGACCGTCAGCAAACGCTTTCAGCGTGTGGAAGGTGTGGCCAAGATCGACATCACCGGCTTGTCAACGCGCGAGCTGCGCATTGACCTCGACCCCGCCCGGCTGCGCGCCTACAGCATCACGCCGGCGCAGGTGAGCACCGCGCTCGCGCAGGCCAACAGCGACCAGCCGGTGGGCCTGCTCACCAACGCCACACAAGACGCCATCCTGCGGGTGGAAGGCCGGGTGCGCGACCCCAAGCAGTTCACCGAGGTGGTGGTGGGTCAGCGCGGCGGCTCGCCGGTGACGCTGGGTGACCTGGGCAGCTTGGTTGAGCGCGAAAAAGAACCCGAGTCGTTCTCGCGCATCAACGGCCAGCGCGCCATCACCTTCAACGTGTTCAAGCAGCAAGACGCCAACATCGTGGCCACCGGCGAAGCCGTTAAGGCCGCCATGGAAGAGGTGAAGAAGAACCTGCCCTCGGGCATGGAGATGCAGCTCATCTACGCCAACAGCGACTTCGTGAAAGGCTCGCTCACCGGCCTGCAACACACGCTGATCGAGGGTGCGCTGCTCACGGTGGCCATTGTGTTTTTGTTCCTGCACTCGTGGCGCAGCACCATCATCACCGGGCTCACGCTGCCGATCTCGGTGATCTCCAGCTTCATCGCCATCTATGCCTTCGGCTTCACGCTCAACTTCATGACGATGATGGCGCTCAGCCTGTGCATCGGTTTGCTGATCGACGACGCCATCGTGGTGCGAGAAAACATCGTGCGCCACGTGAACCTGGGCAAAGACCACCACACCGCCGCCAACGACGGCACCAACGAGATTGGCCTGGCGGTGATGGCCACCACCTTTGCCATCTGCGCGGTGTTCACGCCGGTGGCCTTCATGGGCGGCATCGTTGGCAAGTTTTTCTTTCCCTTCGGTGTGACGGTCACCGTGGCGGTGCTGATCTCTCTGTTTGTAAGCTTCACGCTCGACCCGATGTTGTCGGCGGTGTGGAAAGACCCGCCCGGCACACGCCTGCGCAAGCTGCCGGTGATCCGCCAGCTGATCCAGGGCACCGACCATGCGCTCGACGTGATGCACACGCTCTACGAGAAGCTGATTCGCTGGGCGTTTTCAGACCGCCGCTACTTTCGCCTGTCACCCCGCGCGGTGATCCTGTGGATCGGTGCGGCGAGCTTTGTGGGCGCGCTGGCGCTCACGCCGCTGGTGGGCTCCGAGTTCATCCCGCAGACCGACCAAGGCTTCACTCAGTTGTCGCTGCGCATGCCCATTGGGTCGAGCCTCGCACGCAGTGACGAGAAGGTGCGCCAGGTCGAAGAGATCGTCGCCACGTTCCCCGAGGTGAAGACGGTGTCGACCAACGTGGGCGGGCAGGGCAACGGCTTTGCGGTCGGCCGCGCGCAGGCCACGCTCAACATCGGGCTGGTCGAGCGCGGCCAGCGCAAGCGCTCGCAAAAGCAGGTGGAAGATGCGATCCGCGAGGCCATCGCCAAGATCCCCGGTGTGGAGTCGGCGGTGGGCTTCAACCGGCCGATCTACGTGGCCATTCTGGGCAGCGACCCCGAAGGGCTCACACGCATCGCACAGGAGTTTGCCGAGAAGGTGAAAAAGATCCCTGGCATCGTCGATGTTGACTTGTCGGCCAAGCCTGGCCTGCCGGCCTACGCCGTGCGCTTGCGCCCCGGCGCCGTGCGTGAGCTCGGGCTGACGGCCCCACAACTGGCCTCATCGCTGCGCGCCTATGTCAACGGCGACATCTCCACCTACTGGACCACGCCCGACGGTGAACAAGTGCAGGTGCTGCTGCGCCTGCCTGAAGCGCAGCGCGAGCGGGTGGAGCAGATGCGCTTGCTGCCTGTAGCGTTTGCACGAGACGGCACGCCGATCACGCTGGAGAGCGTGGCCACCATCGAGGCGGTGGTGAACCCCGACGTGATCCGCCGCCAGAACCTGCAGCGCCGCGAGGCCATATTTGCCGGTGTGCAGGGCCGGCCTTCAGGCGACGTGGGTGCCGACGTGCAAAAGCTGGTGAAAGAAACCAGCCTGCCTCCCGGCTACAGCTTCGACGTGGGCGGTGACACCAAGGAGCAGGCCGAGGCCATGACGGCCATGCTGGGCGCAATGGTGCTGGCGGTGATCTTCATCTACATCGTGCTGGCCAGCCAGTTCGGCAGCTTCTTGCAGCCGGTGGCGATCATGGCGTCGCTGCCCTTGTCGCTGATCGGCGTGATGTTGGCGCTCTTGTTCTGGGGCTCCACCTTGAACATCTTTTCGATGATCGGGCTGGTGATGCTGATGGGGCTGGTGACCAAGAACGCGATTCTGTTGGTGGACTGTGCCAACCATGCGCGGCAGCGGGGTGCGAGTGTGGCCGATGCAGTGCTCGAGGCTGGTTTGACGCGCATGCGGCCGATTTTGATGACCACCGGGGCGATGGTGTTTGGCATGTTGCCGTTGGCGTTGGCGTTGAACGATGGTGGTGAGATCCAGGCGCCGATGGGGCGGGCCATCATTGGTGGGGTGATCACGTCGACCTTGTTGACGTTGGTGGTGGTGCCGGTGTTGTATTCGTACCTGGTGCGGGAGAAGAAGGTGAAGGTCTCGGTGGAGGCGTCGCCGGCGGGGGTGCCAGGGGACTTGATCGCGAAGTGAGGCGCGCTGGTGTTCGTCATTGGCGCCCGCTGCGTTCAGACAACCGCCCGAAGTCAGTTGTTAAAGCGCGCTCACGCGCGCCCCGCAAAGCCCTGCCCTCCTCGACGGCTCAGAAGGGGACCCAAGAGCAATGCGGTCGTTGCTTTGCAACTTTCCCTGTCGGCGAATCGTGCGGCTACTGCGACACGTGGATCACATCTCGCACCACCGGGTAGATCTGGCTCTTCCAGCGCCGCCCGCTGAACACGCCGTAGTGGCCCACGCCGGCCTGCACGTAGTGCGTGCGCATGTAGGGCCGCAGGCTGCTGCAGAGGTCTTGTGCGGCGAGTGTCTGGCCGGTCGAGCAGATGTCGTCGCGCTCGCCTTCCACCGTGAGCAGCGCGGTGCGGCGTATGGCGGCCGGGTTGATGGTGCGGCCGCGGAACTTGAGCTGCCCGAGTGGCAGCGCGTATTCCTGGAACACCAGGCTCACGGTTTCGAGATAAAACTCGGCCGGCAGGTCGGCCACCGCAAAATACTCTTCGTAGAACTTGCGGGTGTGCTCGGCCTTTTGCAGCTTTTCTTCATCGGGGTCGGCCAGGTTGGCGTAGTACTCCTTGAAGGCGTTCACGTGCCGATCTTTGTTCATCGCCATGAAGGCGGTGAGCTGCATGAAGCCGGGGTAGACCTTGCGGCCGCCGCCGGGAAAGCGCCAGGGCACCTGGCTCACGAGGTTCTTTTCGAACCAGTCGATGCCCTTGGTCATGGCGAGCTTGTTGACCGCGGTCGGGCTGATGCGGCAGTCGATCGGGCCGGCCATCAGCGTGAGGCTGGCGGGGGTGGCGATGTGCTTGTCTTCTGACATCAGCGCCACCGCGCTCAGCGCCGACACGCAGGGCTGGCAGATGGCCATCATGTGGGCGCCCGGGCCGATCACGCCCAAGAACTCGATCAGGTGCTCGGTGTATTCGTCCAGGCCGAAACGCCCGGCGGAGAGCGGCACGTCGCGCCCGTTGTGCCAGTCGGTGATGTAGACGTCGTGATCGGGCAGCACGGTTTGCACCGTGTCGCGCAACAGGGTCGCAAAGTGGCCTGACATGGGGGCCACGACCAGCACCTTGGGCTGGGGGCTCGCCGGGCTGAACTCTTTCTTGAAGTGCAGCAGGGTGGCGAAGGGCGTGACGTGGGTGGCTTCTTCGGTGACCGCGATGGCCTCGCCCTTGAGCATGACGCTTTCAATGCCGAACGGCGGGCGCTTGTGGGTGACTTCGCCGAGCTTGAGCACCTCGAAGGCGGCGGCGAGCTTGCGGGTGTGTTGGAGGTTGCCCCAGCCGAAGCTGGTGTCTCTGAGCATCGGCAGGCTGGTTTTGGCCAGCGTTCGAAGCGGCCACATCAAATCGGCGTGGGCTTGGTAAGCCTGATACATCAAGGAGTCTCCGGCTTCGTTTTGATGTGAGGGCGTTGCAACTTGCGCGCCAGCGGGTGTGCCCAAGCGTGCGCAATTCGTGCACAGAGATGGCACACGCCTTGCTGTTGCTGACACAACAACCACCCAGGAGAGGCAGCCATGTCGCAAGCAGTCACCAAGGCCCCAAGCAAGACGGCCCTCAAGACGGCTCCCAAGGCCGCCGCCAAGAAGGCCGCCGTCAAGCCTGCCCCGGCCACGAAGGCATCTCGCAAACCCGTTGCGACCTTGAGCCTGAGCAGCAAGAACTACTCTTCGTGGTCGCTGCGCGGCTGGTTGATGGCCAAGTTCGCGGGCATTGAGTTCGAAGAGGTGATGGTCTCGCCCGACGACGCCGACGCCCGCAAGGAGCTGCTGCTGCTGGCCCCTTCGATCCGAGTGCCGGCTCTCACGCACGACGGCGCCAAGGTCTGGAACACGCTGGCGATTGCACAGTACCTGGACGAGATCAAACCCGAAGCCGGCCTGCTGCCCAAAGAACGTTTGGCCCGCGCGCACTGCCGCTCGGTCAGTGGCGAGATGAATTCGGGCTTTGCCAACTTGCGGGCCTCGTTGCCGATGAACCTGAAGGCCTACCACCCGGGCTACAAGATTTGGGCTGGCGCCCAACCCGATATCGACCGCATCGTCGAGATCTGGACCGAATGCCTGGCCACCTACGGCGGCCCGTTCCTGTTCGGC